>NZ_JAWPOJ010000120.1:0-1681 GCF_033344235.1 Vibrio sp. Vb1554
ATGGGAAACGTTCGTCTCCGCGATAATCCCAACGCTCGTCCGTTTGTGTATCCCAGACTGACACTCCAATTCGCCCAGATGTTTGTTTCTCGATGAGGGAGATGTCTTCGTTTAATTTGGAGGCGTAACTAACAGTTGAGCAAACCATCAGCCCAACCAACAGGAATAACTTTTTCATGCGTGGTGTTCTTCGTTCTTTTGGTTTTGAGTCGCACTTTGGCTATGTTAAGCAAACTATAACGAGTGAATACTCTAACCACTGTTAAATCCCTGTCGATTTTCTGTAGGATTCTGCGCAATACCTCCAAGTTTGTTATTGACCTTAGGTATATTGTGGGTTTACTCAACTTTACGAATATTGACGTTGCATTACGCTAGAAAAACTAAACTAGAGTTGTCGTCAATTTGAGAGTGATGTTCATGAAAACTGTACGAAATTTTGTATGGATGATAATTGCCGCCGTGTCTGTGTTGTGGTGGATGAGTGAACCGCAACTGCTGTCCTCGATCCAATTCTTCCAATGGCGCTCCGCGCTTATTCAATATTCTGGTGTTTTGTCGTTAGCTTTGATGTCTATTGCGATGGTGCTGGCGCTGCGCTTACCTGTGATCGAGCAATGGGTTCACGGGATGGATAAGGCCTATCGTGTGCATAAATGGCTCGGCATTGCGGGGGTTAGCCTCGGAGTCGTGCATTGGTTGACGTATAAAGTGCCAAAATGGCTAGTGTCGGCAGGAGTGCTCGAAAAACCAATCAAACACACCGGGGTTGGGCCTTCTGGGAACAACTTTGTCGGTTTAGAACTCTGGGTCAAAGAGTTGCGCGATGTGGGGCTTGGTTTGGGGGAGTGGGGTTTTTACCTGCTCTTAGCATTGCTCGTGGTGTCATTGTGGACGGTTGTTAAATACAAGCCATTTAAGTTGTCGCATCGTTTAATGGCGGCAGTGTATTTGATGATTGCTGTTCACTCCGTTTTGCTGATCAAACATGCGTACTGGGGTGAGCCAATTCATTTCGTTGCTTTGTGCTTTGCCTTGATGGGCTCTGCAGCTGCCGTTTATAGCTTGCTTGGTTTTGTCGGACGATCGAATCGCCATCCCGCCAAAGTGGTGTCGACTCGCTACTTCCCTCAAGCGCGAGTGATGGAGCTGGTTTTGGCGCCAAGCAACAACGGCCAAGGAAAACCTTGGCAAGGACACAAAGCTGGGCAGTTTGCTTATGTTCGTTTTGGTAATGAAGATCCGCATCCGTTTACGATTGTTTCAGGTGAGCATGAACCAGAGGTACGCTTTTTGATCAAAGAGTTGGGTGATTTCACTACGGATTTGTACCACAGGGTTAAAATTGGTGAAGAAGTGATGGTTGAAGGCCCTTACGGACGCTTGGCGTTTGACGTCAATAAGCCGCAGATTTGGATTGCGGGTGGTGTTGGGGTCGCGTCGTTCTTTGCCATCTTAGCGTCACTCAAATCGCTAAAAACGCATCCTCCTGTGCATTTGTTTTACTGCACGCGAGGTTTGGACAGCCATTTAGTGGACGAGTTGTGGAAAATGGCACGTCTTGCGCAAGTGAAGCTGAACGTGATTGATACGGCGGTGTCTCCTCGACTTAACGTAGAGCGTATCGCGAGCGAATGTGGCGATTTAGCGCGTTATGAGTTCTATTTCTGCGGGCCTGAAG
>NZ_JAWPOJ010000121.1:0-1675 GCF_033344235.1 Vibrio sp. Vb1554
AGGTTATCGACGGCAATAAAAGCGATGGGGCCACTGCTGTTTGAGGTGAGAACCGTCATTGCCGCCCAACCAAAACCGACGATATTACAGTCGTGGTAAATGGGAACGGATTCTTCGAATGCGACTTCACTCGGTACGGCGCGAGCTAAATTGATCAGAGAAAAGTTTTGCGTCTCACCAAAGAAATAGGACTCATCGACGACATTCCCTTGAATGTCCGTGCCCCAAGTGACCTGCATGTATGAGCAGTTTTCATCGGTCAAAAATACCGCCATACGATCAATACCGAGGTTTTTAATCGCGAAAGTCACTGCCGATTTACACACATCACTCACGGTTGTACAGCGTGATAGCTCAACCATGCTTGAGTGCAACATGCGCACATTTTGCTCTTGGCGCTTACGGATATAAATTTGTGAGAAAAGAGAACCAAACGAGTCCAACATCTGTTTTTGATACGCCGTTATCGGCTTGCGATGAATGAAGTTATCGAGCGCAAACCAACCGAAGGGCTCATTGCCGTCGCGCAAGATTAACATCGCGTTCCATCCCTGCCCGACCACTTTGCCCGCCGTGTATATTGGCGCATCTTCGATGATCACTAAATTACTCTCAAGGCTCGACAGCGCAGCGATGTATTCCTCACTCAGTTGATGAAGGTCGTACTGCGTGTGGAATTCATCGATCGTAATACCAGACTCATCCGTGCCGTATGTACCGCTGAAACTGCGCTTTTTCATGTCCAGTAGCATCAGTGTGGTGCGGTCAAATCCCAATCGTTCACGCAGGGCTTCGACGGCTTTGTAATACAAATCTTTTAAGGAATCAGGGTTGGAGATCTCGAGTGCGACTTGCTGAACTAACTTCATGTTTTCGATAAAGCGTTCGCGCTGGCTAATTTCATCGACGTATTGAGCTTCACGGATGTCTCGATGTCGCATCTCTTGTGATGCATTTTTCTCGGCTCGAATGCATTGCCAACGCGCAGCCGCGAGCTGCATTTCGTCGTAGCTTTCTTCGGAAATATTGTGTGCTGGTCGATCTTGGACAGATTGTATAAGTAAAAAGGTGCGGTTTATTGGCGTGTTGTCGAGCATCATTATGTAGCTGTCGCCACCTAAATCTTGGGTGTGATTCCAGTTACAAGTGTTAATCGCCAGAGGAATAATGCTTTCGGATGTATCAAATTGGCAGGCCCAGTCCCAGAAAATCTCAGGGTACTTTTGAATAGGGTAAAGCTCTCCGCGAGAAAAACTCACAGAACAACGAGGATTGGTTAAAGGGTCTTCAAAAATGGCGATCGCGTGGGGGGAAAAGAGGTTCTCTAATTGATCGAATATTGCTTCGGCCAGTAGCCGGTGGTCCCTCGTTGAAGACACTTTTCTCGTAAAACTTTTTAAATTCACCCTACCAACCTAATTTACTTTTTTATCCTCGATAAAAAACTACGCAGGTGGTGATATGCAATCAATATAATCAATTTTGAGCTGTTAAGTAATTCGCAAAATTTTCGGACTAAATTTCACATTCGAGAACTCTTCAGCACTTTTAGCACCATGTTTCACGAGAATTACATGTTGCATAAAAGTGGCCAATGTCGCTTAATTTTTAATAATTATTTATGCAGATAGATTTTATAAATCAGTATCTTAAAAAGAAAAAGGCCCCTCGTAAG
>NZ_JAWPOJ010000122.1:0-1666 GCF_033344235.1 Vibrio sp. Vb1554
CTTGGTTTTGCAACGGTACTAACATTGATTGTTGTACCAGTAATGTTTGCGATTCTATTTAGGATTAAACCGACCACTGCATAAGGACTCCTGACTTACCTAAGTCAGCTTCCTGCCTAGCCCTGAGGGATTTCCTCAGGGCTTTTTTCGTTTTAGAACTTGTAAGAAACACCAGCGTAAAGCGAGCCGATCATGATGGTTAAGTCATCGTAAGTTTCGTCAATTACAAATGTGTCTACTTCATAAGCGATGCGGAAATTCAGATTCTCGATCGCTTTAGGTGAGTATTCGCCACCAACACCTGCACGGAATGACGTTTCTGCTTTTGACGAAGAGCCAAAATCAAGTTCGGTACGACCAAGGCCAACCGTCGCAAACGGACGCCAGCCACTGTCAAAGGTGTAGCCTAGGTTCGCCATTAGAGCGATGTTTTCAGGTTTTACCATTGTGCGTGGTGCATCTTCAAACTTGTCAAAAATATCACCGTAGCGTGTGTATTGCGCTTCGATTGCGACGATACGGTTGAACTGGTAACCGCCAAACAGTTTGTATGTGGAGTCGTTAGAATCCAGATTAACCGCATACGGCCAAACACTGTCGTCATAGACAGTTGTAACCCCGATACCACCACCAAGGTAAAAGCCTGATACGTCTTTTTTCTCGACATCAGTTTGATTTGCTTGCGCGAATGCTGAAACAGCAGCTAACAAAAGGACAGCTTTTTTCATGTGTAATTAACTTTATTATGTTGATTAAAACGAAGTGAAATATAAGAGGCTTTATCTGCTTTTGGGATTTTTCATCGGCTACTTGAAAAAACACAAGTCACCGAAGCGTTAGTTAAGCAAATAAGTCGCACCTCTCATGCGTGCAGCATAACGAGTCAAAAAATAAAGGTTAAGTATCGAAATGTATGGTTTTGTCAGAAGAGGGGGAAATAAAAAACACCTCCCTTAACCGGAATTTAAGGGAGGTGCTGAATGCCAAATCGAGGGTGGCATTGTTAATTGCTTAAGTGTTAATCGCTTAAGTTTTGCTTATGCAGCAACTTCTTGTTTTGCATCCGCTTTGTTTTTTAGGAATGCATAGGTAAAGCCTGTTACCGCCGTACCTGCAGCAATTGCTACCAAGTACATCAAGACTGGAGAAATTGCGTTAGGGATAAGCAGTACAAATAGACCGCCGTGAGGTGCCATCAGTTTCGCGCCGAATAGCATAGATAGAGCACCTGTTAGAGCGCCACCAGCCATACAAGATGGGATTACACGCATTGGGTCTTTCGCTGCGAATGGGATTGCACCTTCAGAGATAAAGCACAGACCTAGCACGAATGATGCTTTGCCCGCTTCACGCTCGTCCCGCTTAAATTTGCTTGGTGACAACAGCGTGGCCAGCGCCATCCCCAATGGTGGGGTACAAATTGCAATGCCGACTCCACCCATCAACCAAGGTTGGGTGTTCACTTGCGTTTGGGCAAACAGCGTGGCGACTTTGTTGATAGGCCCGCCCATATCAAACGCGGTCATCGCCCCGAGCACCGCGCCTAAAGCAACTTTGCCAGAATCGGCCATCGAGGCCAAAAATTGATTAAGCCACAACATGCTGCTGGCGATAGGAGAACCAATCACCCACATGATCGCCCCGCAGGTAATAAACGTTCCGAGCA
>NZ_JAWPOJ010000123.1:0-1662 GCF_033344235.1 Vibrio sp. Vb1554
TGGCTGATTGACCAGTGTGGTTTGAAAGGTATTTCAGTCAACGGTGCTCAGGTGAACCCTTTACAAGCGTTGGTATTAACAAATGTCGACAACTGCAGTGCTGATGACGTGGTTGCACTTGCTTCTCTGGTGAAAAGGGCGGTGTGGGATAAGTACCAAATTGAACTCGAACACGAAGTGCGCTTTATGAATCGTCAAGGTGAAACTAATCTCGCTAAGATTGAGGCGGCTCAATGAGAAAAGAACACTCAGTGAAGCTACATATCCTTAAAACACTCAGCGATGGCGGTTTTCATTCAGGTGAAATGCTTGGACAACAACTGGGCATTTCTAGAGCGGCAATTGCAAAGCACATTAAAGGGTTGAATGATTGGGGAGTGGATATTTATCGTATCCAAGGACGAGGCTATCAACTGGCTCATCCTCTTCAATTACTCGATGAAACTCGTCTGAAAAATGCCATTAGCACTCCGGTAGAACTGATTTCCGTGATCGATTCAACGAATCAATATTTGTTAGAGAAAGTCAGTGAATCCGATAAAGGGCGAGTTTGTATCGCTGAATATCAGGCGCAGGGGCGTGGACGTCGCGGACGTCAATGGATATCGCCATTTGGCACCAATCTGTATTTGTCTATGTACTGGCGTTTAGATGCGGGTATGGCGGCAGCGATGGGACTGAGTTTGGTCGTGGGTATTGCTGCAGTCGAAGCACTGGAAAGTATCGGTATCCAAGGTGTTAAGCTTAAGTGGCCAAACGACATCTACTATCAAGATAAAAAACTAGCCGGTATTTTAGTGGAGATGTCTGGTCAAGCAGGAGGCGCAGCTCACTTAGTGATTGGAATGGGATTAAATATTGGCATGCCTGATGTGCAGCCCGGTATTGATCAACCCTGGATAACGCTCAACCAAATTTCCAATGAAGTGAGTATCGATAGAACTCAATTGGCGATACGTCTTATCAAACATTGGAAAGCCGCGTTAGAAGAATATGAACTGACTGGACTGGGTGGTTTTGTTGAACGTTGGAATCGTTTGGACAACTTTATCGGCCGACCGGTTAAGCTTCTTATGGGACCGAGAGAAATACACGGAGTGGTACAAGGTATCGACCAACAGGGTGGGGTGGTGCTCAAAACTGAAAATGGTTTGGAAACCTACATTGGCGGAGAAATTTCGTTGAGATAAGGGGACTGAGCCCCATTACTTTCTTAGCGATACTTTGTCGACAAGGTGGTTAGCACCTTTGTGGAGGATCAAATGGGCTCTTTCTCTGGTTGGAAGAATGTTCAATTCCAGATTGAGTCCATTAATATTGCGCCAAATTTCTTTCGCTTTACTTTTCGCTTCATCGACCGACAGCTGCGTATAGTGGCTGAAGTAGGAGCCTGGTTTAGTAAAAGCTCCGCGGCGAAACTTCAAAAATCTCTCGACATACCACTGCTCTATCGTTTCACTTTCCGCATCAACATAAATTGAGAAATCAAGAAAATCAGATACAAATACTCGATGTGGATCATGTGGGTAGTCCATACCGCTTTGTAATACGTTTAAGCCTTCAATAATCAGCACGTCAGGTCGGTCGACTTTTTTTAGCTCATCAGTAATGTCGTATGTGATGTGTGAGTAAACAGGTACTTCAAGATTTGGCTTGCCCGCC
>NZ_JAWPOJ010000124.1:0-1660 GCF_033344235.1 Vibrio sp. Vb1554
CTTCTTCGACATCAGCGCTGACTGTCATCACAACGCCACCTTCTTTGGTGAACTTCATCGCGTTGCTCACTAGGTTCCAAATCACCTGACGTAAACGGGTCGCATCCACCTCGATCGCTTTTGGTAAGTCACTCAAACGTTCTAAGTCGAAACGCAGTCCTTTTTGTTCCGCCATGAGCGCCGAAATACTCTCTATCTCGGCGACAAAGTCTTCAAAGTTCAATGGCGCAGGTAACAGTTCAAGCTTACGACGATCGAATTTGTCCATATCGATGATGTCATTGAAGATATTCCCCAACGTAATCGCACTCACGTTGATCGTCTGCATGTGCTTACGCTGCTCTTCCGTCAGCGGGCTATCAAGCAACATTCGACTCAAGCCAACAATGCCGTTTAACGGTGTGCGAAGTTCATGGCTAATTGTGGAGATAAACGTCGTTTTATCTCGGCTGGCTTTTTCTAGAGATTCTTCGTGACGCTTACGCTCAGTAATGTCACGCCCAAAACCAACCAACCCCAAGTGGCGACCGTCTTTGCTATAGAATGGTACTTTGCGCAATTCAAAATAGTGTTTTCGCCCATCAGGGTATTCCAACCATTGCTCGTAAGTGATCGCTTGGTTGTCGCTAAAGACTTTTTGGTCGGTATCTACGATTGGTTGCGCAATTTCTTTACTGTAGACATCCCACGGGCTCAAGCCGACAAGTTGATGCTCTTTCTTGCCCGTTAACTCTTCCATCGCTCGGTTACAACCAGAGAAGACGCCATCGGCATTACGGTAATAAATCAAATCAGGTGACGCATCGATGAATGAACGTAACAAGGCGGTACGCTCTGCTAACTCTAATTGCGTTCGCTCACGCTGGAAAACCTCATTTTCTAGGTCCTGCATCGCCTCTTCACGCGCTTCTTCCGCTTTAATCCGCTCTTCAATCTCTAGATTGAGCTTTTCGATGTTCTGCTGTAGTTGGAAGTTCAGTTCTTGGTCGCGTGAACGCATGTCTTTCAATTTAGAAACCAGCTTCGTCAATCGTTGACGAGACTCTTCTAACTGATCAACCACCACAGATAGGAAGTAAACGGCCCAAGGCGTGATTAACAAACCAAAGAAAACGGAACGTACGATGTCGATATCATCGACGCGCCCTTTGAGAGCCAAAGTGATACCAACTTGTACGACGACAGCAAGTGCCACCAGCGCTAGGGCTAACAAAATTGAAAAACGGACAATCCCTAGTTTCACCAGTAAGTCTACATAGTACTGGGCGAGATTTTTCATGGGCTTCATTCACTACTCCATGGCACAAGCAAGCTATCAACCCGACATATTGAAAACGGGTAGATGTACAAGGCCTAACGCAATTTAGGTCTGTTTGATTTTGAGGCATTCACCTTGATGAACTGGCGAGAACCATGAGATCACAGACGAGAACACAAGGTATAAGCAGTTTAACGTGTTTAATACGGTGATTTAAACCGCTTGCTATCAACTTAGAGCAAGCGGTCACAAAGCGCTAGAAGGAACTAGGGTGGATGCAGGTGCGATTACGGCCATCGGCTTTGGCCTGGTATAGCGCACTGTCGGCCATAGCAATGCCCATTTCAGGTTCATCACCATGCTGAGGAACGTAAGAAACAAAGCCGATACTCACACTGAGGT
>NZ_JAWPOJ010000125.1:0-1655 GCF_033344235.1 Vibrio sp. Vb1554
ATGAACACGACCAAGAAATGCTGTTTATTGCCGGTTTGGTTCACGACATAGGTAAGCTAAAGACGCCAGATGAAATTCTACATAAGGAAGGCGCGCTCAGTAAGCAGGAATACACGAGAATCAAACGACATACGATAGATACTCAACTTGCGCTGCATAAGGTGTTCCCAAACGCCAAAATCGCAGAATGGGCTTCCAATCACCATGAACGCTTGGACGGCTCTGGCTACCCTTACCATAAAACAGCAGAAGAACTCGACATCCCTTCTCGCATTATTGCCGTTGCCGATGTGTTTCAGGCACTATCGCAAGATCGCCCTTATCGAGGACGAATGAGCCAAACACAAATTGCTGAGATCATGGATGACCTAATTGAGCAGAATAAACTCTGCGCTCACGTCTATGAAGTGTTAGAGCAGAATATGACGGCTTGCTACAACATATCTATTTGCCACTAAAAGCCGATTTCCGGACATTAAAAAGGGCGCATCACGCGCCCTTTTTAGTATTTAGTGCCTAGATGTTAACTCGCGATATCCAGAAGGTTATCTCTCACACCATTAATTCTGAACCAGCCTGCGATACTGAAACGCTCCGCGTTAGTCGGCAACACTTCATGAGGAAACTGTTCAGATAAGAACACCAGTAGACGCCCCCCACGAGGCGGTATTGTCGCGATTTCTTTGTCATTGAGGTCATAGACGACCAGTTCGCCCGCGTCCTCTTCACTCCAAGATTCATTCATGTAGAACACCGTGGTTAAGCGACGGTTTTCGTTCCCTTTAAAGCAATCAAGGTGTTTTTGGTAAAAATCGCCTTTTTCGTACTTAGCAAAGTGCGCTTCATACTCAAACAAACCCAAGAAGAAATGGCGGTTCACCTCTTGTCGAATCTCTTCCATTTTGCTCAAATAATTCGCGATTGGCTGGCCCATAGCTGGTTTTAACCATTGAATTTTGTCACTGCGAATTGATTCAATTCGGGTCACATCATCATTTCGACCAATGCGTGCTTTCTTCCAATTATCCGGTATGCAATCACGTAATTGGGTTACTTCGTCTTCTGAAAGGAAGTCATCCCAAATGTAGTAACCATCCGTTGCTAACGCATCGATCAGCTTGTTCATTTATTTTATTCACTCGTGTGGATTGGGCGGTTTATATAAAAAATTCAATCCAATGCAACAAATGCAACTTTTTGTCGAAACGACAAATTCTGAATCAGTAAATAAAATTGAAAGAAAAGCACACAAAAAGCCGCTCTCTTGAGCGGCTAAATTAGCAAGTTATTGGGCACCATAAATCACGGTTGGTTGATGCATCGGTCTGATTCGCTGGATAGTTCGGCGCTGCTTGTTCTTTAGTTGGATGTGACACAGTTCCAGCACCAAACCAAACGCCATCGCAAAGTACACATACCCTTTATTGATATGGATTGCGAAGCCTTCGGCCATCAGCAAGCCACCCAGCAATACTAGGAACAGTAGCGCTAAGGTTTTGAAACCAGGGTAACAGGTAACTAGGTTATTGATCTTCTCAGCAGTCATAACCATGACCAATGCAGAAGCAATAATTGCAGCAACCATAAGCGGTACTTCACTTGTTAAACCGACTGCAGTGATGACAGAATCCATCGAGAATACCGCATCAACCGCA
>NZ_JAWPOJ010000126.1:0-1651 GCF_033344235.1 Vibrio sp. Vb1554
TCATAAAACACGGGATGGTCGGCGTCGCAACGCGCTAATGCCTCTTTGATTCTGGCGAGTTTGGCTTCTTTATCTGGATCTTTGATATGCAATGTTGGAGAGGCTCTTCGCCAGACAATCCCAAGTTTAGGCAACCATCGACGAATGGTCGATGAGTGCACGTTAAACCCAAATATCCGATTCACTTCTATTGCCATTAGCTCGGTACTCCAACGTGAACGCTGATATCCCAGACTTTGAGGATTCAGTGCGAGTAAAGAGGTCAATACAGCGGCAATTTGAAGAAATGGAAGCGTCGCGGCTCTGCCTCGAGTTGAGCTTTCCAAGCCATCGATGCCGCATTCCGTGTACCAGTGAATCCAGCGTCCTATAGAAGAGCGGGCTGCAACCAGAATCTTCGAGACTGTGGTAACAGAATGTCCTTGAGAAAGCAGCAATATGGCATTCAAGCGTCGGCAATGGTCTTTATCCTTAGTTTTATGCATCTTTTTAGTGATACGACGTCGTTCAGCGCGGTCAGGTAATGTTAGAATCATGGGAACTCGGTAACGGTTGCGGGTTTGTATGTTTGGCGACTGATCAGATCGCTCAAACGGTACCGAGTTCCCTTCTTTTTTACACACCGGTGATCTACATTTAGGAACAGCTATTTAGCACGCTTATAACAAACGCTTCAAGAGGGACAGCCAACGCGTGGCATTTTTTACTGTGCGTTGGTTTTTGTGATTATGGTGTTATGCGGTAAGTTGGTAGTAGCGTTGTCTGCCCCTTAAGCGGGCGTTAGCTTAAAGTATTTAAAATCAATTGTTTGTGGCTTTTTCTTTCTTCCTTTAGCAATTCGTTCAGGTTATTTCGGCAAATCAGCATTGTTTGCCAACGTGAATTTTGAGTTGTTGCCTCAATTGGGTTTTGGGGCTGCACGAGGTTAGCCAGTTTGGCGCAAAGTCGCTTTGGAAGTTTTGCTTTCGCTTTGAGTTCTTCGAAAATGATGTGTCAAAATTTTTGGGTTTTCAAATCGCATGAAAGGCCACAAAGTTTGAATCAATTCGGGGTTTAAAACTCAAGTGGTTTGTTGGTTTGCCAAATCGGGTTAATCTCAGTTTTTCTAAATCTAAGGTGCTGAAATTTAAGCTAACAAACTGCTTAAGAGGGATTCGCAATGCGTGGCATTTTCAGCATGCGGTGAGTTTTGTGATTAAGGTGGTGTGCGGTAGCTTTTGCAGTGCATTGCTCACCCCTTAGCAGGGCGTTATGTTTAATCAAATAAAATCAGTAGCTTGTGGTTTTCTTTTCTACCTAAGTCATGCCGTCTTTATCTTTCGGCAAACTGGCATCGTCGGGCGCTGTTTTCTGGACATTTATTCTTTGGCGCTAAAAACTCGGAGAGTTGCCTCATTGAATTTCGGAGCAAGTTAACGTGAGGATATTTAGCTCAATCTCTAAGTGAGACTTTTTTTGTATTTTCTGCTCTAAAAGCTCAAGTTCAATTTACAAAAGCTTATGAGTTAAATCAGTTTTTAGGTTTTTGGTTTTTGTTTACAAAAGTAAGTTGGTTTAAACTTCTGTTCAGTTGAACGTAAGGTATTGAATCTTAAACATAACAAACAGTTCAAGAGGGATTCACAACGCGTGGCATTTTTACTATGCGTTA
>NZ_JAWPOJ010000127.1:0-1650 GCF_033344235.1 Vibrio sp. Vb1554
CTTCGCCGCCGTTTTCCCATTGATATTGTGGTGATTGTGGGCTCTGCGCTCTCTATTGCGCAGCTGATGATTTCATCGGGCTTGTCCGTCAGGATGGGCGAAATGTTTATCGAAGCGTTTAACGGCTGGGGCGTATTTGGTGCGCTGGTGGCCACATACATCATGACCTTGGTGCTGACTGAATTGGTGACCAACAATGCCGCTGCCGCGTTAGCATTTCCGATTGGCTATAGTATGGCTGTCGGGTACGGAGTGGATCCGATGCCATTTATTATGGCGGTATTGTTTGGCGCAAGCGCGAGCTTTATTTCTCCCTACGGGTATCAAACCAATTTGTTGGTTTACAGTGTAGGTAATTACAAATTGACCGACTATGTGCGAATTGGTGTGCCGATTTCGATTGTGTATTCCGTATTGGTACTGACATTAATTCCGGTCTTCTTTCCGTTTTAATTCCGATAAATACAAGGATTCGTTATGACCGCTGAAACACCGGTAAAAGATGAAAACATTGTCTGGCATCAGCACACGGTTGATAAACAGTTTCGTGCTGAGCTGAAAAAACAGAAACCAGCAGTGCTTTGGTTTACTGGTTTATCTGGCGCAGGTAAGTCAACCGTCGCGGGCGCGCTGGAGAATCGTTTAGCTGAGTTGGGCTACCACACTTATTTGTTGGACGGTGACAATGTTCGTCATGGCCTGTGTAGCGATCTAGGCTTTTCTGAACAAGATCGCCGTGAAAATATTCGTCGTATTGGCGAGTTGGCGAAACTGATGGCAGATGCGGGTTTGATTGTGTTGTCCGCGTTCATTTCTCCTCACCGTGCTGAGCGTCAACTCGTTCGCGATTTACTGCCCGAAGGTGAGTTCATTGAAGTGTTTGTGAATGCATCTCTCGAAGTGTGTGAAGGCCGAGATCCAAAAGGTTTATACAAAAAAGCGCGAGCAGGTGAGATCCCAAATTTCACGGGTATTGATTCTGAATATCAAGCGCCAATCAATCCAGAAATCGATTTGCCAGCAGGCGAGAAGAGCGTCGAAGAGTTGGTTGAATTGTGTTTGAATGAGCTTAAACAACGTCGTGTTATCAGTTAACTCAGCTTTTGGATCATAGGTAGCCAAAAGCCTAGTGTACTGCTTGAGGAGCTTTTAGATCATAGGTGACCTAAAGCTCCTAGAGCGAAACTAAACGGTATAGTTCACGCTGCTGCTTGCTTCGGTGCTTACGCTAAACTTTTGATTTAACAAGGCGAGCATTTGGTCGTAGTACTGGGAATTTGGCTTGTTGCCAAGCAGTTTGCACAGTTCGTTACCCGTCGGCGTGAAACGGTAGTACAGCAGACGGATGCCCTTCGTATTCACTTGCAGAGACAAATTCTTGCCTTGATATGCCAGTATCAATGGCGTTTCAATGCCGATCTCTCCTGATTCCAGTTCTGTGCTATGCAGTAACCCCAATTCAATCAATACTAATAGACTTGAGTACGGCAATTGAAAGCTGCCCATATTCAGATTGCTGGTGGTATCTCGTTTACCAAAGTTGAATATTCCGCCATGTGCTTTATAGCCTATCAATAACTTTTTACTGTTATCGCCGCCAAAACTGCACGCCAAAGAGGCTGCTCTTTGTAGTGTTTGCGCTTCTTTTGG
>NZ_JAWPOJ010000128.1:0-1648 GCF_033344235.1 Vibrio sp. Vb1554
CGACCCACTCTAACGCCTGCCCAATAGAGACTTTAAACTCTCGGACGAATTCAGGAGCGGTCAACTGCACCGCCATTGTTTCGCCCAACGGAAACAATGCCATCTCCAAACCGAGTAAAAACAACGATAATCCAACAATGACATATGCAAAACCGAGCAACACTTTTTTGAGGTTATTCACTGGGCGGCGCAGCACAGCCAATTGAAAGCCAAAAATAATCGCCGCAATCGGGATCACATCACGAATGGTGGACAGCAACGTATCTAAGAAATGTTCGAATGAAATCATGTAACGGCCATCCCATAAATCATGACAAACATCATTGGCAGTAAAGAGGCAAACGCAATCAACCCAAAACCATCCACCATAGGGTTACGCCCTTTAATGGCCGAAGCTAACCCTACTCCTAATGCCGTCACCAAAGGGACGGTAATCGTTGACGTGGTCACGCCACCCGAGTCGTAAGCAACGCCGATGATCGACTCTGGCGCAAACCAAGTGAGAGTCACAACGCCAACATAACCACCGATGATCATGTAATGAATTGGCCACCCTTTTAAGATGCGCAGCACCCCAATCACAATCGCAATCCCAACAGAAAAAGCCACCGTGATCCGCAGGCCAACGCCATACTCCGTCATGGATTGTTCGGAATTGGGGATCATCCCGCCTTCAGCCGCCACCTCTGAGGCCTCTTCTGCAACAGCAGTCAATGCTGGCTCTGCGATAGTGGTTCCAAACCCCAAGCAAAACGCAAAAATCAATAACCAAAACACACTGCCCTTTCGAGCAAAGGCTTGTGCCATATTTTCGCCAATGGGGAACAAGCCGAGTTCTAGCCCGAAAATAAAAAACGTCAGGCCTAAAATGACCAACAACAAACCAAAAAGAATCGAGACCAAGTTAGGTAAAGGCTCTTGCAGAACCACCAATTGGAAGAAGGTAATAACAATTACAATAGGAAGAAGATCGCGGGCACTGTTAAACAGAGCGCGGAACAAAGCAGTGAGTGCTTCCATGCAAATCCTCCCTTTGACGAACAAGTTATTGGCTCTGAAGGCGAGACCTGTCCGGTGATATCCTTATCATCTACTCTCAGTGTGGCATAAATTTCTACTCACAAACGTGAACAACCTTATGTCGCCACTAACATTTGGTTACATTTTCCTAATATGTGAACTGGATGAGCCACCACGAAAATTTATCTGAAAGATGGAACAACGCATGATAAGGAGATCGGAACTGATCAAGCGAGGCGCAAAACGACTATAATGTTCTAATATATTGACATTCAAAGAGATGCTATGAAGATATTACTTACAGGTGGAACTGGGTTTATAGGGTCTGAGTTACTCAAACTGCTCACCACTCATCAGATAGTGTTACTGACCCGATCGCCAGACCAAGCCAAACAGCACTTGCAGTACGCTGATTTAGGTAATATCGAGTACCTTGCTTCTCTTGATGAACTCGCCGATCTCAACAACATAGATGCCGTCATCAACCTCGCAGGAGAACCAATCGCAGACAAACGTTGGACGGAGCAGCAAAAAGAGAAAATTTGCGACAGTCGTTGGAAAATTACCGAGCAAGTTGTTGAGCTGATTCACGCCAGTACCGAACCGCCTTCTGGGTTTCTTAGCGGAT
>NZ_JAWPOJ010000129.1:0-1647 GCF_033344235.1 Vibrio sp. Vb1554
TTGAATTAACGACCTATTTTTCAGGCCTCGATTTGGCTGCTACCTTTTCAAATTGGGGCATCTGGATGCCATTGGCTGGCTTAGCCATCGGTATGCTACCAGGCTGCGGCCCACAGATTCTCGTCACCAGTTTGTACATTACTGGTGCCGCACCATTATCCGCGCAGATTGCGAATGCGATTTCTAACGATGGAGATGCACTGTTCCCCGCGATTGCCATGGCTCCCAAAGCGGCATTGATGGCAACGGTCTATTCCTCTATCCCTGCGTTCATTGTGGGCTATGGCTATTACTTTATGTTTGAGTTTTAGTTATTCCGCTCTCAAAAAAGAACGCGTAAAAACAAGAAAAGAGCCCAAGTGGCTCTTTTCGTTTAATACGTCGTTTTCAATGACCTTTACGCGGTCACTATTGCTTTGGCATTCAGACCTCTATCGACACTCACTAGAAGCAACTGACAAGGATCTTGGTTGAGCTTTTCTCCGGTCCAGTAGTCATACCAATCAACGGGCTGATCCGCTGTGAGAGTAAATTCAGTCGCATTGTGATTCGCGTAATTGAACAAACAATGTAGATCATTCTTGTCCGTCAGTTTCAAAAAAGCATGGCTCAAACTTAACGCCGTGAACTTAGCAGATTCTTGGCTGCGTCGTTGTCGCAACATCAGCTTCGCCAAGGTTTTACTCGCAAATGGCGTGATTTCCGGGAGAGGGTCGCCAGACAAAAGCAAGCCGCCAGACGCCAATAATACGGTACGGTGAAACTCGTAGTCTTCACGTGATGCAGCTTGATTAGCAAGAGAAGTAAACGTCGCGCAGTCTGGGTCAATTTGCCACAACTTACGGTGCTGCCAGCTACGGAAAAACGTCTCTTTAGCGATCTGTTCAAAACGGTGGCTATGGCGCTCGACGTCATCAGACACACGCATCGCATCCACCAGCCCCAAAGATGGCCACATTGGCGCGTTGCAGCCAAGCAACCACGCGTCTCCTGCGCCTCTGGCGATCGCCTCCATCCCTAATCGATACGCTTCGACACCCGTAATACCAGACTGACTACGTTTTCCTTTTAGTGTTCCCCAGTAGTTTGCATCGAGCTTAAACAGCTCTACGCCCCACTCTAGCCTCATCACTGACACCACGTGCGTTAGATGATCTTGCACTTCGGGGTTAGACGTATCGAGAATATACCAAGGCGTACAACGCCAGCCGCCGTAGGTAACATCTTCGGCTTTAAGGAGCTGACCGTCAGGATGACGAACAAACCATTCAGGATGTTGCTTAAAGACCTCAGATTCTGGCTGCGCTATGAAAGGAGCCATCCAAATCGCCGGCTTTTTGCCTTTTGCGCGAATGTTTTGAATCAGCTCCTTCACACCGCCAGAGAATTTATCCGACGGCGTAAGCCAATCCCCCATGAACGCTTGATAGCCATCATCCAGAAGTACCCATTCTAGGTCTTCGAGCTTGTCTTGCATGCAATCAACATTTTCTAAAACATTTTGCTCGGTCACATCGGCATAGTACGCATACCAAGAACACCAGCCTATCGGTGCATCCTGCGTGACACCGTTGCGAATAGGATGATGCGCGGCAATCATCTCGCTGAACTCTTGATACAGATCGGATAGCGAGTTGCCAGTTAAAA
>NZ_JAWPOJ010000012.1:0-124086 GCF_033344235.1 Vibrio sp. Vb1554
CAAGGCGTGAAAGGTGAGCTAGGAGGTTACTACTTACTAGACGATGCATTGGTTTCTAAATTGATGCGTCCAAGCGAAACCTTTAACGCAATCATTAACAAGTAAGTTAGTGTTAAAAAACACGTCGTTTTCGGCGTGTTTCCTATCCTGTAAGTGCGTTGTAAGTGTTCCTTTTGTAACACGTGCTCTAAATAGTAAGAAACCCGCTATCTTGGCGGGTTTATTTTTCTCTTCAAAACATCAACGTGGCGTTTCGAGAGCAATATTTTTATATTTCGACAGCGCTCTAATTATTTGGCTTGGCCTTCAAGAGGCACGACGCTACTCGCGTGACAGCCTTTGGGACCTTTTTCAATCTCGTAAGAGACTTGTTGGCCTGCTTTCAGTGTACGATAACCGTCCATCTGGATAGTTGAGTAGTGGGCAAAGATATCTCCCTCTTCTTCATCTGAACAAATAAACCCAAATCCTTTGGCATTGTTAAACCACTTTACTGTACCTGTAGCCATGCTTTACATCCCTCATGCATTTTTTACTGATGTTGTTACTGCAACCAAGTTATACCTTTAACTTGGTACTACCATTGTCAGCGAATGCCAACAAACGTCAAATCAATGATAAGTCACATTCATCAAACCACTTAAAGAAGAGAGGTTTCAAAATGATGATTTATGCATCGACACTTTCCACTGTAGTCAATGAATTTCGACAGTCAATAGCAGTGAGCAACAAACAGAAACATAATTGAAAACAAATCACTTTTGAGATTAACAAATTTGCAAACAGTTTTTCGTATATACGCAGAAGTTTAGTCAATTTGCCTATGAAGTGGCTCATACTGAAAAAGCCATACTGTCCGTGTTGCTTATGGGAGAAGAATCCTCTGACTGAATAAAAAATGAAGTTTTCGTGATAATTACCGTATTCTCAATGAGGAAGTGTGATCCAGATAGAAGATGATGGGGTGGTTTGCAATAGTCCGAAAGCAATAAATAGAAAGTTCTTTTATAAGAAAAAATGTGTAACTTATCGACAAGCATCTTTTATTTGCGCCGTATCAAGACGTGCATTAGTCTCTATATTAGGTAGCAACTTTTATCGATCAAAGATCGAATTCGGTGCCATAACTCACTACACCGCGCTGCACGCTTGTGGTAGATTGTTTTTATAGGTCGAAAACATCAACCCTTTGATACGATATCTTTAGATTGCCATGAGTAAAAATTTTGAATGGGTCACTCCGGACTCTGATCTTCTGGAGCGAGAAAGTACGAAAGTCCAGCCACCTAAGCTGTACAATGTCGTACTCAATAATGATGACTATACACCTATGGATTTCGTCATAGAGGTGCTTGAGCGATTTTTCTCACATGATATTGATAAAGCAACTCAAATCATGCTTCAGGTCCACTATGAAGGAAAGGCAATTTGCGGCACATACAGCGCAGAAATTGCCGAAACAAAAGTAGCGCAAGTTACGATGTACGCAAGGGAAAATGAACATCCGCTACTTTGCACTATGGAGCAAGCGTAAACAAAGAAGACTTGCTCGAACAACCCCAGTTGTTTTTTCGGGAGGTACTTATGCTAAATAAAGAACTAGAGTCAAGCCTTAACGGTGCATTTGCTCGGGCGCGAGATAAACGCCACGAGTTTATGACTGTCGAACACCTCCTACTTGCATTGTTGGAAAATGATGCAGCTAAGGAAGCCCTTCTAGCTTGTAAGGCGGATCTTGACGCTTTACGCAACGAACTCGATATTTTCATCGATCAAACTACGCCTCTTATCCCAGATAGTGATGAGACGCGTGAAACGCAGCCGACTTTGAGTTTTCAACGTGTACTACAACGCGCCGTCTTTCATGTACAGTCGTCTGGTC
Source organism: Vibrio sp. Vb1554 (assembly GCF_033344235.1). Lineage (NCBI taxonomy): Bacteria > Pseudomonadati > Pseudomonadota > Gammaproteobacteria > Vibrionales > Vibrionaceae > Vibrio > Vibrio sp. Vb1554. The sequence goes on from NZ_JAWPOJ010000012.1 coordinate 1,883, forward strand.
GTAATGAAGTAACAGGCGCCAACGTGCTTGTTGCTATCTTCAGTGAGCAAGAGTCGCATGCCGCTTACCTTCTGAAGAAAAATGACATCTCCCGATTAGATATTGTTAACTTCATCTCCCACGGTATTACTAAAGCATCAGGTGCAGGTGAGGATTCATCATCAGACTCGTTTAGCTCAGAAAGTGTTGAAGAGCCTAATTCTGAAGAACGCTTAGAAAGTTTTGCGACGAATCTTAATCAAGTCGCTAAAGATGGAAACATCGACCCACTCATTGGACGTGATAAAGAGTTAGAGCGCACTATTCAGGTACTTTGTCGACGCCGCAAGAATAATCCCCTACTAGTGGGTGAGGCAGGGGTTGGTAAAACAGCCATTGCGGAAGGTCTTGCATGGAGAATTGTTGAAGGGCAGGTCCCTGAGGTCATTCAAAACAGCGTGATTTATTCACTAGATATTGGCTCTTTGCTCGCTGGTACCAAATATCGCGGTGATTTTGAAAAGCGCTTCAAGGCGATTTTGAAACAACTTGAAAAAGAAGAAGATGCCATTTTGTTCATCGATGAAATACATACCATCATCGGTGCAGGCGCGGCATCTGGTGGTCAAGTCGATGCAGCAAATCTTATTAAGCCTCTTTTAAGTAGTGGTAAGTTGCGTTGTATTGGTTCGACGACATACCAAGAATACAGCAACATTTTCGAGAAAGAGCGTGCGTTGTCTCGCCGTTTCCAAAAGATAGACGTTGTAGAGCCTTCATTGGATGATACAACTAAAATCTTGATGGGCTTGAAGCCGAAGTACGAAGCTCACCATGAAGTACGTTATACCAATAAAGCACTGCGTGCCGCGGTAGAACTGTCGGCTAAATACATTAATGAACGCCATCTACCAGATAAGGCTATTGATGTCATTGATGAAGCTGGTGCGCGTAGTCGTCTTGCTCCTGCAAGCCGTCGTAAAAAAACGGTCGGAGTGGCTGATATCGAATCAATGGTTGCCAAAATGGCGCGAATTCCAGAGAAGTCGGTTTCTTCTTCAGATAAAGACATTTTGAAAAACTTAGATAGCAAAATGAAGATGTTGGTATTTGGTCAAGATAATGCGATTGATGCATTGTCCGAGGCGATCAAGCTGACACGTGCAGGTTTAGGTGTAGACAACAAACCTGTTGGTTCATTCTTGTTTGCAGGCCCAACAGGGGTTGGTAAAACAGAGGTGACGGTGCAGTTATCTAAGCTTCTAGGTATCGAGCTACTTCGTTTTGATATGTCTGAGTATGGTGAGCGTCACTCCGTAAGTCGCTTAATTGGTGCGCCTCCTGGTTATGTCGGTTATGACCAAGGTGGTTTGCTAACCGATGCTGTTATTAAGCACCCACACTCAGTCGTATTACTTGATGAGATTGAAAAAGCGCACCCTGATATCTTTAACCTGTTGTTGCAAGTCATGGATAACGGTACGCTAACGGACAACAATGGTCGCAAAGCAGACTTCCGAAATGTCATTCTTGTTATGACAACTAACGCAGGTGTGGCGGAAACCGAGAAGAAATCAATTGGTTTGATTCAACAAGACAACAGTCACGATGCAATGGCGGAAATTAAGAAGGTGTTTACTCCTGAGTTCCGTAACCGTCTTGATAACATCATCTGGTTTAACAGCCTTGATGAAAGCGTTATCCATCAAGTGGTTGATAAGTTCATTGTTGAACTGCAAGTGCAACTTGATGCGAGAGGCGTTTCAATGGAAGTATCTCAAGACGCTCGCCATTGGTTAGCACATAAAGGTTATGACAAAGCTATGGGGGCTCGCCCAATGGGGCGTGTTATCCAAGAACAGCTTAAGAAGCCTTTGGCTAACGAACTGTTGTTTGGATCTTTAGTTGACGGCGGTACAGTGAAAGTAACGCTGGTCAACGATACGCTTGAGTTTGAATACTTAAGTGAGAAAGAGACAGCGATGCATTAATCGTTAGTCGGTAACAAACGCAAAAGCGCACGAGAAGATCGTGCGCTTTGTTATCTGAACTAAATCGGAAAAAATTGTGCAATAAAAAACGGAGCAGCTTGCTCCGTTTTTTATTGCATCCGAAAATCAGAGATTAACGAGCGCGGAAGACGATGCGGCCTTTTGACAGGTCGTATGGAGTCATCTCTACAGTTACTTTGTCACCCGTTAGGATACGGATGTAGTTCTTACGCATCTTGCCAGAGATGTGAGCAGTCACAACGTGACCGTTTTCAAGTTCAACACGGAACATAGTGTTTGGTAGAGTGTCAAGGACTGTGCCTTGCATCTCGATTACGTCTTCTTTAGCCATTTAATCCTCTTTAGAAATTAGGCAATATTAGCGGGCTATATTCTGCCGCTAAATAGTAATTATGTAAAGTTGAGGCGTATTCTACCCTCGCCAACGCTGATTTACTAGCCTTTGGTGGCGTTGAAAGCGTGTTTTGTAGCTCATTGCTGGGCACTCATCAATCTGATATCCCAAATATAGCCACTGTTGTTTGTTTTCTTGGCAGTATTTAATTTGATAAAGCACCGCTAATGTCCCAAGAGATAACTCGTAGTCAGGGTCAAAGAAAGTATAAAAAGCACTCGAGCATTGTGGCATCAAATCTGTCACTGCAATGGCGAGCAATTGATCTGATTCATCGTAAATGTGTAAAAACGACGTTGTCAGCCAGCTGGTTTGAGCAAATCGAGCAAACTCATCACGCTTTGGTGGGTACATAGTGCCGTTTTTATGCCGTTTGCAGATGTACCGACTGTAAAGCTCAAACCATTCCTCATCCATTTCAGGTTTCATTTCCCAGCGTAAAGACTGTGCTTTATTAAGCAGCCTCTTCTGACTTTTTGATAGTCTAACGTCTGGAATCGAGACTCGAATTGGCTGGCAAGCGGTGCAATGCTCGCAATGCGGTTTATATATGGTATCTCCGCTACGACGAAAACCGTTAGCCATGAGCAACTGGTAATTTTCTTCAGTATGCAGCCTTTCATCAAGCGCCACCGCAACCCGCTCTTGCCGTTCAGGCAAATAACTACAAGGGTGATTATTCGTCAACCCTATTCGAATATGTTGTATATCCGTACTCATACTGAATCCTGCAAAACTTGGGGCTGATAGGCATCAAATAGTGTTTGCTTTTCTCTTAAAGATAGTAGTTTTTGCATAAATTCGTCACGCTCAAGTTCAAATGCGCCAAGTGATGCCAAGTGAGAATTCATAACTTGGCAATCTATTAATTGACCTTGCTTTGACGCCAAATGGTTGCATAAGTACCACAATGCAATTTTGGATGCGTTATCTTTTAGACTAAACATCGACTCTCCGCAAAAAAGTTGGCCCACGCAGATGCCATATAGTCCGCCAATCAGGTTGGTGTCATGCCATACTTCTACAGAGTGACAGTGACCAAGTTTGGCTAACTCAATGTAGGAAGTTTGCATTTCCTCGTTGAGCCATGTTTCCTCTGCAGGGCGTGTTGAAGAACATAGTCTAATCACTTCTTCTGTCGCGAAATTGAGTGTTACTTTATAGTTATGTTTACGCTGAAATTTTTTGAGACTTTTAGATGGCTTAAACTGCAATGGGTCAAACACAGCGCGCGGAGAAGGGCTCCACCATAAAATAGGTTCACCAGGACCATACCAAGGGAAAATGCCTTGATAGTAACCATTGAGGATTCTCATGGGGTTTAAGTCACCACCAAAAGCCAGCAAACCATTGGGGTCGCTGAGTGCTTTATAGGGTGAGGGAAAGTTGAACGTTTCATCGAGTTCAGTTAAATAAATAGCCATAAGAAGTCGTTACCAACATTGGAGTCAGAGGAGTTTATGATGACCTGGTTAAGAAATATCGTAAAAGTATGGCTTGGGATCATACTGTTTTTACCACTTGTCGCCAACGCAGCCTATGAAAGAAATGTTGCCAAGCCAGTTAATGAAGTAGTTTACGGGAAGATTGACTCTGTCCGTTATATTACTCAACAAGAGGTTGTTCAATCGAAAAGTAACGGTTGGAAGACACTACTTGGTGCCACTATCGGTGGTTTAGTCGGTAATCAATTTGGTGGCGGTACGGGAAGAGAAGTCGCGACGGCAGTGGGTGCGCTTGCAGGTGCCGCAGTTGCTCAAAACCAAAGTAATTACCAATACACGGTTGAATATAAGTTAGTTGAGCTACTCATCAAAGTGAAGGGTGATAAGCTAATTAATGTCATCCAAGATGTTGATAAAAATATGTTATTTAGTCGAGGGGATGAAGTTCGTATTTTATATTTTGATGATGGAGTCAGGGTTGATATCACTTATTAACCCTAGGTTGTTTTAGTCTAACGAAGCCTAATCAGGCATGTACAGTCGGGCTGGCTTATCGTCAAATAAAGTCGAAATAGTTTGCTGTTTCGCCGTGCTTCTTTCGCTCTGATTTACATCTCTGGCAATGCCTTTAATTCTGTATCTTTAGGCTGCTTGAGGATATTCATAAATTAGCGCCGATTTACTCTGGTTTTGTCGTGTTTTTTTGGGTAGTCTGAATTCACGAAGAATTGTTTAGCCCTCATAAAAAATCGTATGTTGAGGGCACAAAGGATTATCAACTTTTAATGGAAAGCCTAACGTTACAACCTATCAATAAAATTCAAGGGGAAGTGAACCTTCCTGGCTCTAAAAGTGTTTCTAATCGAGCTCTTTTACTTGCTGCTCTTGCTAAAGGCAGAACTCGCCTTACTAATCTCCTCGACAGTGATGATATTCGTCATATGCTGAATGCGCTGACTAAACTAGGCGTTCAATACCAACTTTCCGAAGATAAAACAGAATGTCTCGTTGACGGCCTTGGGCGTCCGTTTTCTGTCTCAGAGCCGGTAGAGTTATTTCTCGGCAATGCTGGCACTGCGATGCGACCATTAGCTGCGGCTCTTTGTCTTGGAGAAGGGGAGTATGTACTGACGGGCGAACCTCGTATGAAAGAGCGTCCAATTGGTCACCTTGTCACGGCACTGAAAGATGCTGGTGCGAACGTTGAGTACATGGAAAACGAGAACTTTCCGCCTCTCAAAATAATTGGTACTGGCCTAAAAGCAGGTACAGTTTCTATCGATGGGTCCATTTCAAGTCAGTTCTTGACCGCTTTCTTAATGTCTGCGCCATTGGCTGAAGGTGAAATTCGCATCAACATCGAAGGCGATTTGGTTTCTAAGCCTTATATCGATATCACCCTGCATATCATGAAGCAGTTTGGAGTCGATGTGATCAACAACGACTATCAAGAGTTTGTGATCCCAGCCGGTCAGCAATACATCGCTCCAGGTGATTTCTTGGTTGAAGGTGACGCGTCTTCTGCTTCTTACTTCTTGGCGGCGGCAGCCATCAAAGGCGGAGAAGTTAAAGTCACGGGTATCGGTAAAAACAGCATTCAAGGTGATATTCAATTTGCTGATGCGCTTGAAAAAATGGGTGCAGAAATTGAATGGGGTGATGACTACGTAATTTCACGTGTTGGTCAATTAAAAGGCATTGATATGGATTACAACCATATCCCTGATGCTGCAATGACCATCGCGACAACAGCGTTATTTGCCGAAGGCACTACCGCTATTCGTAACGTTTATAACTGGCGTGTAAAAGAAACAGACCGTTTGTCAGCTATGGCGACTGAGTTACGTAAAGTTGGTGCGGAAGTGGAAGAAGGGGAAGACTACATCATCGTCAAACCTGTCTCTCAGTTAAAGCATGCTGCGATTGATACTTACGATGATCATCGAATGGCGATGTGTTTTTCGCTGGTGGCACTTAGTGATACGCCTGTGACGATTAACGATCCAAAGTGTACGTCGAAAACGTTCCCTGACTACTTCGACAAACTTAAGGCTTTAAGCTGCTAAATATTCTGACCTGAAACCGGAAAGCCAGAGTGAATAACACTCTGGCTTTTTTGTTTCCCAATACTATTTAACCAGCGTAAATTCCTTAGAAAGGTGATGCGCTAAGTATTTGAACATATTGAATACTGCAGTCGTATTTGAAGTTGGTAAACCTTTGTCATCAAGGAAGTATTCACCTTTAAAAACTAAAACACCTTCTTTTTCTTCTACGCTTGTTGCTCGCATTCCCTCGATGTAATCATCGTGCTCTTGGATGATTTGGTTAGCGATCAAAAGAAGGTCGAACTCTTCGATAAACGTTCTATCAGACATATTCTTTCTACCATTCTATTCAGTTAAGAGCGCTGAGTATACCTACAACTAAAATGGGTTTGCATGATTAATTCAGTCAATCGTTCAGTAAGACTAAACAGATCAATTTTTAGAGTATAAGTATGATGTGGAGGAAGATGGCAGAGCATTGAACCAAACTATTTTGTGATGGGTAACAAAATTTATTGCATTGGATTAGCGGATGCTAAGTTTGCCTGTTTAGATATGCCGCTCAATACCTTTCAGAACCCTGTCTCTTTGAAGTATAAAGACGATGAATTGTCAACCAATCGGATCTGAATTTCAAAAAAGCAGTTGATCTTCTTTTCATCTCGCACAATAGTAAAAAAAGAAGCAATGAAATAGAACATTATGCGGGTGGCCTTTAAATAAGGTTTCTACCCGCATTATTATGAAGGACGTTAGAGTCAGTTATGGGTAAATCACTCGTTATAGTGGAGTCACCAGCCAAGGCAAAGACGATAAATAAGTACCTTGGTAAAGACTTTATTGTTAAGTCTAGTGTTGGTCATGTGCGTGATCTGCCTACGGCCGGTCAAAGCACTGGTGAGAAAAAAGCCGCAGCCATCTCAACTAAAGGGATGAGTCCGGAAGAGAAAGCGCGCGTTAAAAAAGAGAAAGACCGCAAAGCGTTGATCAAAAAAATGGGGATTAACCCATATCATGACTGGGAAGCGAATTACCAAATCCTTCCAGGCAAAGAAAAAGTTGTCAACGAACTACAAAAACTCGCCAAAGACGCAGATTGCGTTTATCTCGCAACCGATTTGGACCGCGAAGGGGAAGCAATCGCATGGCACCTTCGTGAGATCATCGGTGGCGATGAAGAGCGATACAAACGTGTAGTTTTTAACGAAATTACGAAAAACGCGATCCAACAAGCTTTCCAGACACCTGGTGAGCTGAACATGGATGGTGTAAATGCCCAACAAGCACGTCGCTTCATGGACCGTGTCGTTGGTTTTATGGTTTCACCTCTACTTTGGAAAAAAGTGGCTCGTGGCTTATCTGCTGGTCGAGTGCAGTCTGTTGCGGTGAAACTGTTAGTTGAGCGTGAGCGTGAGATTAACGCGTTTGTACCAGAAGAGTTCTGGGACATTCATGCGAATACGAAAACGAAAGACAAAGCGGACTTTAAACTGCTTGTTGCTCAGAAAGACGGTTCTGCGTTTAAGCCAGTTAATGAGGCAGAAACCAAAGCAGCGATGTCTGTACTTGAGAATGCAAGTTACGAAGTATGTAAGCGTGAAGACCGCCCTACAAAGAGCAAGCCCTCAGCACCTTACATCACCTCTACGCTTCAACAGGCAGCAAGTACACGTCTGGGCTACGGCGTGAAAAAGACCATGATGCTAGCTCAGCGCCTCTATGAGGCCGGTTACATCACTTATATGCGTACTGACTCGACTAACCTAAGTGCCGAGGCTGTGGACGCTGTACGTGACTTTATTGGTTCTGAGTTTGGTGATAAGTACCTACCAGCGAAACCATTGACGTACGGTAGCAAAGAAGGAGCACAGGAAGCGCACGAAGCGATCCGTCCTTCAAATGTGGGTGTTAAGGCGGAAGACCTGCAAGGTGTCGATGCTGATGCGCACAAACTTTACGCTTTGATTTGGAATCAGTTTGTAGCGTGTCAAATGACGCCAGCAGAATACGATTCAACAACCATCAGCGTAAAAGCGGCAGAATACACGCTTAAAGCGAAAGGTCGTATCCTTAAATTTGACGGCTGGACTCGTGTACAGCGTCCAATGGGCAAAAACGAGGATACAATCCTTCCAGCGGTACAACTTGGCGATAAGCTAAGCTTAGAGTCACTTGACCCTAAACAGCACTTTACAAAGCCACCTGCGCGCTACACTGAAGCAGCACTGGTTAAAGAGCTGGAGAAACGAGGCATTGGTCGTCCGTCGACTTACGCATCGATCATTTCTACGATTCAAGATCGTGGCTACGTGAAAGTTGATCAGCGCCGTTTCTACGCTGAAAAAATGGGTGAAATTGTTACTGACCGCCTTGATGACAGCTTTAACGATTTGATGAACTACGACTTTACTGCGCGTATGGAACAGAAATTGGACCAAATCGCTGAAGGTGAAGTGAACTGGAAAGCTGTGTTAGACAACTTCTTTGCTGATTTTACTGGCGATCTTGAAAAAGCGGAGCTAGATGAGTCAGAAGGCGGTATGAAGTTAAATCACATCGTCATGACGGATATCGAGTGTCCGACGTGTAGCCGTCCAATGGGCATCCGTACTGCTTCGACAGGTGTGTTCTTAGGCTGTTCAGGTTACGCGTTACCACCAAAAGAGCGTTGTAAGACAACCATCAACTTGGGTGACGAAGAAGGTATTATTAACGTTCTAGAAGAAGACGTTGAAACCGCAGCTCTTCGTGCTAAAAAGCGTTGTCCGATCTGTGAAACAGCGATGGACGCATACCTGATTGATGACAAGCGTAAGATGCATGTTTGTGGTAATAACCCGAACTGTGAAGGCTACCTTGTTGAATACGGCGAGTTCAAAGTAAAAGGCTACGATGGTCCAGTTGTTGAATGTGACAAATGTGGCTCTGATATGGTGCTTAAGAACGGTCGCTTTGGTAAATACATGGATTGTACGAGCGAAACGTGTAAGAACACTCGTAAGATTCTTAAGAATGGCGAAGTCGCGCCACCGAAAGAAGATCCTGTTCATTTTCCTGAGTTACCTTGTGAAAACTCAGATGCGTATTTTGTGCTTCGTGATGGTGCTTCGGGGCTATTTATGGCGGCAAGCAACTTCCCTAAATCGCGCGAGACACGTGCTCCTTTGGTTGCTGAACTGGCGCGTTTTGAAGAGCGTTTACCTGAGAAGTTCAAATACCTAGCAACTGCGCCGCAAGAAGATCCTGATGGTCGTCCTGCTGTTGTACGCTTTAGCCGTAAAACAAAAGAGAACTACGTTCGTTCGGAAGAGAACGGCAAACCATCTGGTTGGACAGCGCTCTTTGTTGACGGCAAGTGGGAAGTCACTGATAAGCGTAAAAAAGCGAAAGCATAAAAACGTACGAACTAAGTAATGTAAAAAGGCAGCGATATCGCTGCCTTTTTTGCGTAAAGGCCACTGTGTTGTTCGTATAGATCTTTGCTGCTTTGACTGAGTTTTGCTGACGCGAGAAGATTCTAGCATCAATATTTCTTGGTCGCTGACGTATTTTTTATGTAAAAAATATTCGTTGTAACTTTCATTTTGCATTCACATATTTGTTATACATTGGGCTAAAAAATCGGCGGTGTAGTGAATCCGTTCGTAAATTGTTTTCATAATGTAATCGTTTGCTTTTCCATGTGTGATCTAGATATCGTCTTGAGTACGCAAGAGCTGTATGGTACACAGAATGGCGTATTAAAAATTGTAATTTAGAACCCGCTTAGATAATTTATTACAAAAATTAGTGCAACTGTGTGCATTGTTTGCGTCAAAAAATAAGGAAAGAGTGGACGTTGCATACTGGAAGTGCCGTAGCTTTTTTATCCGTGTTGTAAGAGTTCACAGAAACTCAGAGACGGTTGCTAAATGTATTCGCTTGACTCCCCGAGTATGACTCATTCAAGCGAGTACCAAATCCAAGCTATAACGATATGGAGAACAACAAATGGCTGGTGTTTTGGGAATGATTCTTGCTGGCGGTGAAGGCTCTCGTTTGAGACCTTTAACGGAATCTCGCAGTAAACCTTCGGTACCGTTTGGTGGTAGTTATCGATTGATCGATTTTGCTCTAAACAATTTTGTTAATGCGGATCTGATGCGCATTTACGTCCTAACCCAATTTAAATCTCAATCTTTATTCCATCACTTAAAAAAGGGGTGGAACATCAACGGCATTACAGACCGCTTTATCGATCCTATTCCCGCTCAAATGCGTACTGGTAAACGTTGGTACGAAGGGACGGCGGACGCGATCTATCAAAACCTGCGTTTTATGGAATTAGAGGAACCAGAGCAAGTTTGTATTTTTGGCTCTGACCATATCTATAAGATGGATATCAAACAAATGCTGAACTTCCACTCAGAAAAGAAGGCTTCTCTGACGGTATCTGCATTGCGCATGCCACTAAAAGAGGCGTCGCAATTTGGGGTTATCGAAGTGGATAGCGAAGGTCGTATGATTGGCTTTGAAGAAAAACCAGCAAATCCGAAGTCGATTCCTGGTGATCCTGATTACGCTTTAGTTTCAATGGGTAACTATGTTTTTGAAGCTCAGGTACTGTTCTCAGAGTTGGTCGAAGATGCGGATAATGAAGCTTCATCACATGATTTTGGAAAGGACATCATTCCAAAGATGTTCCCTAGAGGTGATGTGTTCGTGTATGACTTCAGTACCAACAAAATCAGTGGCGAAAAAGAAGAGGTGTACTGGCGTGATGTCGGAACTATTGATGCGTACTGGCAAGCGCATATGGATCTGCTAGAAAAAGATGCACCATTTTCGCTGTACAACCGTAAATGGCCATTGCACACTTACTACCCACCATTGCCACCTGCGACATTTACCGACTCTGATAATGGTCGTGTGCAGATAATCGATAGTTTAGTGTGTAATGGCAGCTATGTTAGAGGCTCAAGAATCGAAAAGTCGGTGCTTGGTTTTCGCAGTAATATTGCTTCTGCTTGCGATATCAGCGAATGTATACTTCTTGGTGACGTAAAAATTGGCGAAGGCTGTGTTTTACGTCGTGTGATTGTCGACAAGGATGCTGATATTGCTCCTGGTACTCAGATTGGTGTGAATCTTCAAGAAGATAAAAAACACTTCCACGTGTCTGAGGAGGGCATTGTTGTTATTCCGAAAGGAGCTCGAGTTGGCTACTAACAACTTATCTATTCTGTTTGTAGCTTCTGAGGTTGAAGGCCTCATTAAAAGTGGTGGCTTGGCAGATGTTGCCAAGGCACTACCGGAAGCCCTTCAAAACCTACAGCAAGACGTAAGAATTACCATCCCTGCGTACAGCAGTATTGATAAACTCGCAGACGCAGAAGTTGTATTAGAAACAGAATTAACATCATGGCCGCATACGGAGTACCGAGTTTTGCGGCTCATGTTAGGTCAAAATCCTGTTTACCTGATTGATTGTCCGCCGTATTTCAATCGACCATCAATGTATGCGGAGAACAACCAAGCGTATACTGATAACGGCGAGCGCTTTGCGTTTTTTAGTGCAGCATGTCTCGACATGTTACCCAAGCTCGCCTTTCAACCTAATATCATACACGCGAACGATTGGCACACAGGTCTTGTTCCATTTTTGCTCAAGCACAGGTATGGCAATGATCCGTTTTTTGCTCATACTAAAAGCGTCATTTCAATTCACAATGCGGTCTTTAAAGGCGTATTTAGTTATGAAGACGTGCAGTGTTTGCCAGAGTTTCATTGTAGAAACGTTCCCGATGCTGCGGTGAGTGCAACGCATATTACGATGCTCAAAGCTGGTGTAATGAATGCAGATAAGATAAACGCGGTCAGCCCTACGTACGCAGAGGAACTCAAAACAGAGCTTGGCAGTCATGGAATGGCTTGGGAGTTTCAGCAACGCGCGCAGGACTTAGTTGGTATTTTGAACGGTTGTGATTACAGTGCTTGGAACCCGGAAACGGATACTTACTTGCCAGTTAATTACTGCGCCGACCAGCAAAGTATGTCGCAAGGGAAGAAAGCTTGTAAAAAAGCATTACAACAACGACTAAATTTGCCCGAAAAAAATGTAGCTATGTTCGGTATGGTTTGTCGATTGACCCAGCAGAAAGGCGTTCATTACTTGTTGCCTGCTTTGGCCGATTTTTTGAAGCACGATGTTCAGCTAGTTGTCGTTGGGACCGGAGACCCTATTCTTGCCGCTCAGCTACGAGAGGTTGCCGCGCAGTTTTCTAGCAAATTTGCCTTTGTAGAAGCGTATGACAATGAACTTGCGCATATCGTTGAAGCTGGTTCTGATTTCTTCTTGATGCCTTCTGAGTTTGAACCATGTGGCTTAAACCAAATCTATAGTATGGCTTATGGGACATTACCGATAGTACGCGGTGTTGGTGGCTTAAAGGACAGCGTTAGCGATTATGATGTAAACCCATCTGAAGCAACGGGGTTTGTTTTTTTCGAACCGACACCGCAGGCATTGTTGTTAACGATGCTAAGGGCACTGTTGCTCTACGCTCAAAACGAGCCTGAAGTGAATAAAGTACAGTTGCACGCGATGCAACAAGACTTTTGTTGGCAAAAGGCCGCAGAATCTTATTTGCAGCTTTACCACTCAGCGTTAGTTTGACTTAAAATTGTAACGAAAGGCACCGAATGAGGTGCCTTTATTATCTTGAGTAAGGGGAGTGTGGTAGGATGGCTTTTTACTCAATAGCACGATCTTTTTGATACTCAATATGACCCAGCCGCTACTTTTTCATAAAACCTATTTGCACCCTACTAGTCATGAGTGGGTTGTATTTGTGCACGGTGCTGGTGGTAGCTCTTCTATCTGGTTCAAGCAAATTAAAGCTTACAAGCAACACTTTAACTTATTGCTGATCGATTTAAGAGGTCATGGAAAGTCAAATCAGTTACTTAAAGAGCTCATTGCTAGCCGTTATACCTTTACGGAAGTTACCCAAGATATTTTGAAAGTATTGGACCATTTAAAGATCCAATCCGCTCATTTTGTCGGTATGTCGCTTGGTACTATTATTGTTCGAAACCTTGCTGAATTGTCATCAGAGCGCGTACGTTCGATGGTGCTCGGCGGTGCTGTCACAAGGCTTAACACTCGTTCTCAGATATTGGTGAAATTAGGTAATTTTTGTAAGCATATCCTACCGTACATGTGGCTCTACAAACTGTTCGCTTATATTGTTATGCCTCAAAGAAGCCAACGAGAATCTCGCCACCTTTTTATTCGCGAAGCCAAGAAGCTTTGCCAAAAAGAATTTAAACGTTGGTTTATTCTCGCCGCTGATGTAAATCCGTTAATGAAATATTTTAAAGATCGAGAGTTACCCATTCCGACTCTTTACTTAATGGGCGACAGGGATTACATGTTTATTAAACCTGTCAAAGAAATGGTTGCAGCACATAAGCTCAGCATTCTACGAGAAATCCCGAATTGTGGTCATGTATGCAATGTAGAGCGTCCAGAAGACTTCAATCAACACTCCATCGAGTTTATTAAACAGCAAGCTGTATGTGCTTAAAACTGAGTGCATCCACTGAATAGGAGAGCCGCTATAGCTCTCCTAGTTGATATCCACATTGCCAACATGCACCAAATTGCCCTTCGTTTATTTCATGACATTTTGGGCATTGCCAATCTTGATACTCATGCCTATCGGATTGTTTTCGATATGCTTTTACTATTTCTTCAGCTTTCATCTTTTGTGCAGTGTCAAAAAGCCACACATAAGGATCGGTATCATCACCAAACGGCAGTTCTCCTTTTAAGCCGAAAATACCTTCTCCACGAACTTCACAGTAAATTTGTTCCACTTTAAGCAGCTCACATACAATGTGTGCTTCTGCTGGGTTTTTAGCGATAAATATTTTCATCAAAATACCCACTTCACCAATTACGAGTTTTGCTGACTTGGTGTCGGCCTTACTTTATTCATAACCCATTTAGTGATGATTGGAAATAGTCCCAATAGCGCAAAAGACGCTAATACTGCGGGTGAAACAATGCCCGATAGGCTTTCAATTGTTGCTAATTGAGTACCTGCATTCAGATATACGGCTGTGCCTGGCAGCATACCTATTTGGCTAGTGAGATAAAATCTACCTACAGACATCGGCGTTAAGCCCATCAGTAAGTTGATTAGAAAGAAAGGGAATACAGGGATTAGACGCAAGGAAAATAGATAAAAAGCTCCGTCTTTTTCGACACCTTGATTAATTGCGTTGAGTTTATTTCCGAATTTGTTTTGTACCCAGTCACGCAATAAGTATCGGCTGCTCAAGAAGGCCAGTGTTGCCCCCATAGTGCTAGCGAAAGAAACCAGTAGCAAGCTTGTCCAAAAACCAAATAAGGCTGCACCAAGTAAGGTGACTACTGCCGCTCCTGGGATAGAAAAAGCGGTAATTGCAATGTAGGTAAAAAAGTAAATCGCAGCCGAGAATACAAAATTCTGATCGATGTATGTAGTTAGTGCTTCTTGTTGGGCTTTTGCATTCTCTAAGGTTAAATACTGGCCAAAGTTAATACCTAAAAAGACGATAGCCGCTAGTAGGATGAGACCTAAAATCAGTTTCTTATTCATAATTTTGATTCCAATTTGGGATATATGTAATAAGACAGTAGGAAAACCGAAAAAATTTCACAAAAAAACCGCAGATTAGACTGCGGTTTTACAAGATAGTTTTTAGGCCGACTTTTATTGGAGGCCGTTCATCAACTCATCTCGGCGAGCTTGAGGTACCACACTCCAATGAGTGCCGTTGATAGCACCTTCTAGTGCCCATAGCAACTCAATGTTGACGGTTGCAGAGTGCGTATCTCTTATCGCTTTATAGGCGTTAAGCGCACCTTCCTCTTCAAGCTTCTCTACGGATTCGATGCCGGCTTTTTTTAGCATGCGCTCGGTAGCCAGTCGTAAGTTAGGCAAATCTTTCAAACGGTTAGGCTTTGTACTTGCTTGCTGTTCTTTCTCAAGCTTTGCCTTTTTCAATGATTGATTCGCTACTTCGATTAAGCGTTCGCTTGATTCCCATAAATCGCTGGAAATAGCGTAGTACTTTGTAACGACTGGGAAGCCACGTTTTTTATAAACGTAAGGCTTTAGCCCTTGTTTCTCGAAGTCAGATGAAGTTTTTTGGTCTGCTCTGATATGAAGCTGATTGTTTACCACTAGTGCAAACATTGTTTCATCAGCGAATAGTCCGAAGCCACCAAACATTGAGCGCGACTTGATATTACCAAGTGCCTCAAATAGCTTCATAGAGTCTTTGAGTATCGGTTTATCCATGTTTTGTTATCTCGGTGTAATTAATATTACGCCACCAAAAGTCAGGTCCGAGAGAGTAGCAAACATGCGTAAAAACAATGTCATTACAGAGTAAAGTCATTGCTTACACACTTGCCATCGGTAACCCCGCTACCTTCCATATCGTAATATGGTTCAGGCCGGAGGCTTTGCGTCCCACTCTTTCGAATGGTTTGCCCTGTGCGTGACACAATGAGCATACTTCTTATATTGAATTAACATCACGGTTTAGCGTTAAAAGTGTGATTTCGGTTCAATAAAAATGATAGATTGAATGCTCTATTTTGCATATGGAAAGGTGTAAATTGGCCTTTGAAAAGTAGTTCTTAATATATATTACATTTATATAAAACAGGGAGTTAACGTTAGTCAATTGTTATTAGAGCAGTGTGAAGTATTAGAGAATGCTTAATTTTCCCAAAAAAATAAGCACCCCTATAGAGCGCTTATTTAACACGGTTAAATACAGTGAAATTTAGTTCATTTTTTTCACAGTATTTCGAATTACAAGCTCAGGTTGCATTTCGAAAATTCGTTTTTCGTGTTCTTTATCTTTGATACGCTCAAGTAGAATTTCGAATGCATTTTTACCAACACGACGCTTAGGTTGGTGGATAGTCGTTAGCGGTGGAGAGAAGTATTCCGCAAGCTCGATGTTGTCGTAGCCGATCACTGAAATATCTTCAGGAATTTTGATCCCGTTTTGTTGCAAGCGGCTCATTAGGCCTAGAGCCATTGTGTCGTTAAAACAGAATACCGCCGTCGGGCGCTTGTCCATTGCGGTAATTTTATCTGCAACTAATACGGCCGTATCACATTCAAAGTTACCTTCAAGGATCCAGTCTTCATTTACAGCTAGGTTCGCTTCGCTCATTGCGCGACGGAAACCTGCAATGCGCTCTTGGCAAGCAAGCTTTTCAAAATGACCGCTTAGACAAGCGATATCCGTATGACCATTGTCAATCAGATGTTTGGTTGCAATGTAGCCACCTTCTTCTGAGTTATCCATGATCTTGTCTGCTTGTGAGCTCTCTGGGCCCCAATCCATGACCACTTTAGGAATGTCCGCATGACGGTCAAGCATCTCTTTTAGTTCTTCGGTTAAGTCAGAACACATCACAAGGATGCCATCAACGCGCTTTTCAGCCAGCATACGAATGTAATCGCGTTGTTTTTCGTAAATCCCGCCTGTGTTACATAAAATCAGAGTATAGCCTTGGCGGTAACAGTAGCTCTCAACGCCATCAATCACTTCTGAGAAAAATAGGTTAGTTGATTGAGTTACTAACATGCCAATCGTACGAGTTGAGTTGCATTTTAGGCTGCGTGCAACGGCACTTGGCGCGTAATTCAGCTCGTCAACGGCTTTCATTACTTTTTCTTGCGTTGCTTCTGCAACGAAACGCGTTTTATTGATAACGTGCGAAACTGTCGTAGTGGAAACGCCGGCTAAGCGAGCAACGTCTTTTATCGTGGCCATAAATGGTGTCCTGTATCGAGCTACTGAAATATGTCGTATTGGATGTACCTGATGCTCTAATGGTTTCACACCTAGCAATCTAAAATTGGCGCTAAGTGTCTCGGCAGCGGTTGATCCAAGTGCGACAAAAGGGTGCGTAGCAGCATCGGTCGATGAATTTTATCTTTTTTCTATCTGATGAGAAATTGCCATCAACCTGTTAAGAAAACACAAAAACCGCTATATTTCAGCGGTTTACATATAAATCATATTTAATCGTTTGCGCTCACATTTTAGCCCTATGTGGACTGACTAGCAATGTTTTCAGCAAGAGATTTGTGTATTTGAAGTCACATTTTGACTGCTAAATAACCAAGCGTCTTTGCGCTAAGTTAAGGCAAACGAATATTATACCCAAGTTACTTACAATTGGTCACTTTCAGGCATACAGGAAGCCCGATAGGCAGGCTCCCTAAAAATAGGCGGCAATTATTCACCAAGAAGGTAGGCGCTGTCTAGTTTACAAAATGCAACTAATAGTTTCGCGACACTCGAGTAAAATCCAAATTCGTCGAATTTTTTACATTTGTCTGAAAACTGAGGTAACCAAGACATCAATTGTTGCTGGATAAAGTCGTTTTGTTTAACGAAGGCTTCTTCCATGTGTTTTTCTTGTTCAAGCTCGTTTGAGCGGATAATCATGTTCCCGAGAAAGTCGAGCTCAACGGCTAAGTGATCCGCAGGTTCCTTTAGGTTTTCGTCTACTTGAACGCCAAATTCAGCCATCAACTTTTCCATTTCCTCAGCTGGCTTGTCATTCAGTAAACCTGATTCACCAATGTACATGGATGCGTAAGGAAGAGCGCCGTATTTTTCTGTCTTCAAAAACAGTTCACAAAAGTCAGCTGCAAGCTCTAGTTGTGCATCTTCACGATCTTGTAACCGATTCAATGCATCAACTAGGCTATCAACAGCTGGTTTCAGCGACTCATTTTCACCTAAACCTGCGAGAAAACTGCGAATTTCAACACTGTGATAGGCTTCCAATTCTTTCTCTGTTAGTTCTTTTGCGAACAAGCTCGAAAACCACCAGTAAATTTCAGCGCGTTTTTCATTAAAAGCTTTCACTTCTTGCATTTTGGGCTCCTGAATGATGCTTCAAGTCATGCATCACAAAGTCAATTAGGGATATCCCCTAAGTGTAATCAATTAAAATGAATAGCAGTAACTATAATTGTTATGTTTTATGGTCAAAAATGACCGTTTATTAATAGCAATGGGCAAGCTTGTTTTGAATCAATAAAAACGCTAAATCTTGCGTTTTAATGTATCTATGACTAGAAATGTTACTAGTTATGAATAGAATACGTCTTGGATAATAAGAAGACAGAAAAGTGGTGTAAATGAGCTATCACGTATTAGTCGTAGAAGATGATGTTGTAACTCGTAGTAAGCTTGCGGGATATTTCCAAAATGAGGGCTACCAAGTCAGCGAAGCAGAGAGTGGCGCAGAAATGCGTGAAGTTTTGCAAGCGGGCGATGTAGACCTGATCATGCTGGATATTAACCTGCCTGGTGAAGACGGCCTGATGCTTACTCGTGAGTTACGTAGCCAATCGGATATTGGTATCATATTAGTAACAGGACGCACGGATAGCATTGATAAAATCGTAGGCCTAGAAATGGGTGCTGACGATTATGTGACAAAACCTTTTGAACTGAGAGAGCTGTTAGTTCGCGTTAAAAACTTGCTGTGGCGTATTTCAGCAGCGCGCAGTGGCAGCTCGAAAGCGAATGAAACCAGTGAAGAGCACATTGTGCGCTTTGGGGAGTGGACATTCGACATTCAACGTCGCGCACTTAGCCGCAACGGTGAGCCAGTAAAACTAACTAAAGCAGAGTATGAACTTTTGGTGGCATTATCGTCTTACCCTAACCAGGTGTTAAGTCGTGAGCGTATTTTGAACATGATCAGCCATCGAGTGGATGCGCCGAATGACCGCACCATTGATGTTCTTATTCGACGTATGCGCGCAAAAATGGAGTTCGATCCTAAGAACCCACAGATTTTTGTAACGGTACACGGCGAAGGCTATATGTTTGCTGGTGACTAGTTTGAACATAACTCAATCGTAAAAAGAAAAAGGAGAGCTTCGGCTCTCCTTTTTTGTGGCTTCAAGATAATACTAGTTTGCTTCAACCATTGGTGTTTGGCCGACAGTATCACGCAACCTTTGCCAAATACTGCCCAAGTACTCATGCCAATAAAGCTCTGTTTGTTCTAAGTAACGCGCTTTAGGTGAGTATTTATCCCAAGGTTGACTGATTTCGCTAATAGCTAAGAAGTTGGTCGGAGCTGGGATTGGTTTAATGCCTGCTGCGTTGAACTCATACAATGCACGGCTCATGTGGCTTGCAGAGGTGACTAACACAATCTCCTTTTGCTGAACGAATGCAGCCGCTTGACGTGCCTCTTCCCACGTATCCTTTGCATCCTCTAATAAAATGATATCGGATTTTGCTACACCTAAGGCTAGGGCAACGTTCGCCATCATTCTCGCGTGGCTAATTTCAGATCCGCCAGCATAGCCGGATAAGATTAATTTCGCGCCTGGATACATTCTTAAAATACGAATGCCCTCAGTTAAGCGCATTAATGCTGCACGGCTTAACTGCGAGGTGGGTGGAATTTCGTCATCGATAACATGACCATTCCCTAAAACCATCACGTAGTCGATGGTGCCAGAAACTGGCAAAAAGGCTTTATGCTCTCGCTCTAACGGCATAAGAAGCTTGGTTGAAACAGGTTGGAAGGCAACAAGAAAAATGCCAACAAAAGAGAATAGAACAACGAAGCAGCCAGTTTTACGTTTTGTAGTAAAACTAATGAGAGCAAGACCCAACAAGCCTATCAGCAGCAATGCCGGAAGGGGCATAAGCATGGCTGACACTACTTTTTTCAGCTCAAACATACATAAATAGTCCGAAAAAACATCAATTGATAATAAAAATGAGGGTATCCCTCTTTATTCCTGCTTTCCTTGTGCCAGAATAGCGGCACAATCCGTTATGATAACTCAGCAGAAGTGACAGAAGACCGCAATTTCGACGATATCGCCCACAAATTTGCAAAAAATATTTACGGCTCCGATAAAGGGGAGATCCGCCAAATCATTGTGTGGGAAGATTTTCTACAGATTCTAAGTGAATTAGATGCTGACCAGCAACCCCTAGAAGTGTTAGACGCTGGTGGTGGTTTGGCACAAATGTCGCAAAAGCTTGCTAAGCTCGGACATCGAATCGCTTTATGTGATCTATCTTCGGAAATGCTGCAGTTGGCTAAGCAGGATATTGAAAAAAACGGTTTGCTTGAGCAGTATCGCCTGATTCATTCGCCTGTCCAATCCATCGGTGAACATATTGATGGACGGGTCGATCTGGTTATGTTCCACGCTGTGATGGAGTGGCTGGTTGATCCTAAGGCCGCACTTGAAACAGTTCTAGAACAAGTAAAACCGGGAGGCATCGCATCAGTCATGTTCTACAACCACCACGGTTTAGTCTATAAAAACGTGGTTTGTGGCAACATTCCTCATATATTAGACGGCATGCCTCACCGAAAAAGATTTAAACTACAGCCGCAAAAAGGCTTAAAACCTGAAGAAGTCTACCAGTGGATAGAAAATTCAGGTTTTAATATTTGTGGCAAATCTGGTATTCGCTCATTTAGTGATTACATAGGCAATATGGAATACATGGGTGATTACGAGTTTGAAGATGTGTTGGCGCTAGAAAAACAACTTTGTCGACAAGAGCCATACCTCTCATTAGGCCGCTACATTCATGTGTGGGCTAAAAAGAACGATAAACAGGAATAACAATGAGTGAGATGACTCTCAATGCTGCAGAGCAACCAATCGATGAGCTGGTTGGCTGGGTTAAGCAGCACGATTTCTCGTTGAACCTGACCACAGAGCGATTGGCATTTTTGATAGCCATTGCCGTACTGAGTAATGAAAGGTTCGATGAAGAACTGGGTGAAGGTGAACTGCATGATGCATTTGCCATCGTCACTCGACTATTTGATGAGACCGGCGAAGCCTCCGCTTTTCGTGCGAACAATGCGATCAACGAGATGGTTAAGCAGCGTCTTATGAGCCGTTTTGTCAGTGAGATTACTGACGGAGCGAGCATTTACCGCTTGTCGCCATTAGCGATAGGAATAACCGACTACTACGTGCGTCACCGTGAGTTCTCGAAACTGCGTCTATCTATCCAGCTATCCATGGTAGCGGATGAAATGGCGAAAGCGATTGAGGCAGCACAAAAAGGTGGCACACCGGGTCACTGGAAGAAAAACGTATACGGTGTTTTAAAATATTCTGTAGGCGAAATCTTCGATCAAATTGACCTCAACCAACGTGTTATGGATGAGCAGCAACAGTCAGTGAAACAACAGATTGCTGACCTGCTTAACAAAGACTGGCGCGAAGCGATCAACAACTGTGAAGCACTTCTGTCAGAAACATCAAGCACGTTGCGTGAACTTCAAGATACGCTGCAAACCGCCAGTGATGAACTGCAAACTCAGATCCTCGATATTCAAGAAATTGTTTACGGTGACCCTGAGCTGGAGTTTATCGAAGAAGCCTTGTTTGGTCTGCAAATGAAGCTGGACCGAATCACAAGCTGGGGCCAGCAAGCGATCGACCTTTGGATTGGTTACGACCGACACGTGCACAAGTTTATTCGTACTGCAATCGATATGGATAAGAACCGTGCGTTTAGCTCGCGTCTGCGTCAATCCGTCAAAGATTACTTCGATGCGCCTTGGTATCTGACTTATGCAGATGCGGAGAGGCTTTCTGACCTTCGTGATGAGGCCCTAGTACTGCGTGATGACGAGGTAACGGGTCAAGTTCCGATGGAAGTAGAATACGAAGAGTTTCAACAAGTCAATGATGAGCTGTCTGAACGAATTGGTGACATGCTAAAAGCGCATAAAGATCAAGGCACACCAATCGATTTGAGTGTGGTACTGCGAGATTACCTTGCACAGCACCCTTACACTCATCATTTTGATTTAGCTCGCATTATCGTCGATCAAGCTGTACGTCTAGGGTATTCAGAATCGGATTACCAAGCGATTCAACCAGACTGGAAAGCAATCAACGAATTTGGGGCAAAGGTACAAGCGAATGTCATCGACCGATACTAATGAATACATGTCAGAGAATCTGGCAAAAGCAATTTCTAACCCTCTGTTCCCAGCGCTAGACAGCATGCTTCGAGCAGGGCGTCATATCTCAAGTGAAGATCTAGACAACCACGCGTTGCTGTCGGATTTCGAACTTGAGCTTTCTTCTTTCTACCAACGCTACAACACCGAATTGGTGAAAGCGCCAGAAGGTTTCTTCTATCTTCGTCCTCGTTCAACGTCTCTGATTGGCCGTAGTGTTCTTTCTGAACTGGATATGCTGGTGGGTAAGGTACTGTGTTTCCTTTATCTAAGCCCAGAGCGTCTTGCGCACGAAGGCATCTTCACTAACCAAGAGCTGTACGACGAACTGCTTGCTCTAGCAGATGAAAACAAGCTGATGAAGCTAGTGACGAACCGTGCGACTGGTTCTGACCTCGATAAAGAAAAGCTGTTTGAAAAAGTACGTACGTCACTTCGTCGTCTGCGTCGCCTAGGCATGATCATCAACATCGGTGAAACCGGTAAATTCAGCATCAGTGAAGCGGTATTCCGCTTTGGTGCCGATGTACGTATTGGCGATGACATGCGTGAAGCGCAGCTGCGTCTGATCCGTGATGGTGAAGCAGTAGTGCACACCAAAGAGCCAAGCCAAGGCAGCTTATTGTCTGAAGAAGATCAAGACGACCAAGCCCAAGAAGAAACAACAGAAGAGGGTGAAGCATGAGCATGATTGAACGCGGTAAATACCAATCGCTGACCATGGTCAACTGGAACGGCTTCTTTGCCCGTACGTTTGACATCGATGGTCTGGTCACCACGCTATCAGGTGGTAACGGTGCAGGTAAATCAACCACAATGGCGGCGTTCATCACCGCATTGATTCCTGACCAAACGCTACTGCACTTCCGTAACACGACAGAAGCAGGCAGCAGCCAATCGTCTCGCGACAAAGGTTTGTACGGTAAGCTACAGCCGGGCGCATGTTATGCGGCGCTAGACGTGGTGAACTCACGTAACCAACGCCTATTGTTTGCAGTAAAACTACAGCAAGTTGCGGGTCGTGATAAGAAAGTAGACATCAAACCGTTTGTTATTCAAGGTCTTCCAAGCCATGTGAAACCAACGGATATCTTGGTTGAAAGCGTATCTGCGACTCAAGCTCGTGTACGTCAAATCAATGAAGTAAAAGAATCAATCACAGAATTTGAAGGCGTTCAATTTAAAGCCTTCTCTTCTATCGTGGATTACCACTCGCAGATGTTCGAATTCGGTGTGATTCCGAAGAAACTGCGTAACTCTGGTGACCGTTCTAAATTCTACCGCCTGATCGAAGCATCGCTTTACGGTGGTATCTCAAGTGCGATTACCCGCTCGCTACGTGACTACCTTCTGCCACAAAACGGCGGCGTGAAAAAAGCGTTCCAAGATATGGAATCGGCGCTGCGTGAAAACCGCATGACGTTAGAAGCGATCAAAACTACGCAAGCAGACCGTGACTTGTTCAAACACTTGATTACAGAGTCGACCAACTACGTGGCAGCGGACTATATGCGCCATGCCAACGAGCGTCGTAAAAAACTAGAACAGACATTGTCTTTGCGTTCAGAGTTATTTGGTTCTCGCGAGACCTTGATTGAGCAAAACAATCTGCTTAACCGCGTTCAAGAAGAGCTGGAACTGTTGATCGAATCAGAATCTTCTTTAGAGCAAGACTACCAAGCGGCTTCTGATCACTTGCAATTGGTGCAAAACGCACTGCGCCAGCAAGAGAAGATCGAACGCTACCAAGAAGATCTTGAAGAGCTAAGTGAGCGTCTTGAAGAACAAATGATGGTCGTGGAAGAAGCGCAAGAACGCGTGATGATGGTAGAAGAGCAAGCGACCGTTGCAGAAGAAGAGGTGGATAGCCTTAAGACGCAACTTGCTGATTACCAGCAAGCTCTTGACGTTCAGCAAACTCGCGCCCTTCAATATCAACAAGCAGTTCAAGCGCTGGAGAAAGCGAAGCAGCTACTTGGCGATGACAGCCTAACGGCGGAATCGGCTCAAGCGCTTGTCTCTGAGCTTAAGAGCAAAGAATCAGAAAGCACCAATGCGTTGCTATCGGTTAAGCACAAACTGGACATGTCTTCTGCAGCGGCAGAGCAGTTTGAAACCGCGCTTAAACTGGTACAAAGCATCGTTGGTCAAGTTGAGCGCAAAGACGCGTCTGAGCATGCGAAAACTGCAATTGCGAAAGCGCGTGAGTCACAACAAATTGCACAAAACGAACAACAATGGCGAGCACAACACCGTGATCTCGAACGCAGCCTTAACCAGCAGCTTCAAGCACGTGAACTGGTTGCTGAATACAAAAAGCAATATCACGTTGAACTAACCGATGAGGTTACGTTTGAACAAGAACGTGAACGTCATGCGACGCAAATCGAATCACTAGAGATAGCTCAAGAAGAAGTTCGTGATCAGCGTGGTGAACAGCGCCGTCTAGAGCAAAACGCGGTGGCAGAAATCAGTAAGCTTGAAGCAATAGCACCAGCTTGGATTGCGGCGAACGATGCGCTAGAGAAACTGAGAGAGCAGAGCGGTGAAGAGCTTGAGGATCGCCATGCGGTAATGAACCACATGCAAGTTGTCCTTGAACAAGAAAGGGAGTTGTCTTTAGCTAAAGATAAGCTTGCTGAGCGCCGTAGCCAGCTAGACTCTGAGATTGAGCGTCTTGCTTCTCCTGGTGGTTCAAATGACCCTCGCCTGAAAGGTTTGGCAGATACGCTGGGCGGTGTATTGCTGTCTGAGATCTACGATGACATCACGATTGATGACGCGCCTTACTTCAGTGCGATGTACGGTCCGGCTCGTCACGCTATCGTTGTTTCTGACTTGTCAGGCATCGAAGAGAAACTGGTAGAGCTAGACGACTGTCCAGAAGACTTGTACATCATTGAAGGTGACATCGATGCCTTTGATGACAGCTCGTTCGATGCAGAAGAGTTAGAGGGCGCGGTTTGCGTTCGTATGAACGATCGCCAAATGCGTTACTCTCGCTTGCCTGAGATCCCATTGTTTGGCCGTGCGGCACGTGAGCAGCGTCTAGAGTTGCTGCGTAACGAACGAGAAGAAGTGGTAGAGAAACACGCAAAAGCGGCGTTTGATTCTCAGAAAATGCAGCGCTTGTACCAAGCGTTTAACCTATTTGTGTCTAACCACATTCAGGTTGCTTTTGACGCCGATCCAGAACAAGCACTGGCAACTATTCGTGATAAGCGTAACCAAATTGCTCGCGTGCTGGCGGATCTGGATGCGAAAGAGCAACAACAACGTTCTCAGCTTCAAACCAGCAAGCAAGCGTTGTCTTCTCTGGACAAGCTAGCGTCACACATGGTGCTTGTTGAAGATGAGTCATTGCAAGCGCGTTTTGATGAGCTAGAAGAGAAAATCGCTCAGCTTGCAGAGGCGAAGAACTTCTTAAGCAACCATGCAAAAGCCGTCGCGCAATTAGAGAATATTGCGTCTGCGCTTGATGCTGACCCAGAGCAATTCGATGCACTAGAAGCAGAATACAAAGCGGCAGACGAGCGGCTACAAGATCTTAAGAAGCAAATCTTTGCACTCTCGGATCTCGTTGAACGTCGTCACTACTTCGCTTACTCTGATTCAGTAGACCTACTGAACAAGAGTAGCGAACTGAGTGAGCAGTTAAAAGCTAAACTGGTTCAAGCTGAACAAATGCGTACTCGCTCTCGTGAAGAGTTGAAGCAATCGCAAGGTCAAATGAACCAATACAACCAAGTATTAGCTTCATTGAAGAGTTTACACCAAGCGAAACTGGAAACGGTTCAAGAGTTCAAACAAGAGCTTCAAGAGTTTGGCGTGAACGCTGACGAAGGTGCAGAAGAGCGCGCAATGCGTCGTCGTGACGAATTGCACGAGCGTCTACACACGTCTCGCAGCCGTAAGAGCGAATACGAGCGCACGATCACCTCTACTGAACTAGAGATGAAAGGCTTGGCAAAACGTCTGAAGAAAGTTCAGAAAGAATACGTTGAGCTGCGTACGTTCGTGGTTGCTGCGAAAGCTGGCTGGTGTTCAGTACTTCGTCTGGCGCGTGAAAACGATGTTGAGCGTCGTCTACACAAGCGTGAACTGGCTTACATGTCAGCGGATGAACTGCGTTCGATGTCGGATAAATCACTGGGTGCGCTGCGTCTAGCGGTTGCGAACAATGACGACCTGCGTGATGCGCTGCGTCTATCAGAAGACAACGCTCGCCCAGAGCGTAAAGTTCTGTTCTATATTGCTGTATACCAACACCTTCGTGAGCGTATTCGTCAGGATATCATCCGTACTGATGACCCAGTTGAAGCAATCGAAGAGATGGAAGTCGAGCTGGCGCGTCTAACGGAAGAGCTAACGCAACGTGAAAACCGTCTAGCGATCAGCTCTGAGTCGGTAGCGAGCATCATCAAGAAGACGATTCAGCGTGAGCAAAACCGTATTCGTATGCTGAATCAAGGCTTGTCGAACATTTCGTTTGGTCAGGTGAAGGGCGTACGTCTAAACGTGAAGATCCGCGAAAGTCACGAAGTGCTACTGAACGGTCTAGCGACACAACAAGAGCAGCACAAAGACCTGTTTGAATCGACTCGCTTTACTTTCTCCGAAGCAATGGCGAAGCTGTTCCAACGTGTGAACCCACATATCGATATGGGTCAACGTTCTCCTCAGGTTTTGGGTGAAGAGCTACTGGATTACCGTAACTACCTAGAGCTAAGTGTAGAAGTGAACCGTGGTACAGATGGTTGGCTACAGGCTGAGTCTGGCGCGCTATCAACAGGTGAGGCGATCGGTACTGGTCAGTCAATCCTACTGATGGTTGTTCAAAGCTGGGAAGAAGAATCACGCCGCCTGCGCAGTAAAGACATTGTGCCTTGTCGTCTGCTGTTCTTAGATGAAGCAGCGCGTCTGGATGCGAAATCGATCGCGACATTGTTCGAATTGTGTGACCGTCTGGATATGCAGCTTCTTATCGCGGCACCAGAAAACATCAGCCCAGAGAAAGGTACGACCTACAAACTGGTGCGTAAGGTGTTTAAAGACCACGAACACGTACACGTAGTGGGTCTGCGCGGTTTTGGTCAAACGGATAAGCCTAAGACCGAAGCACAAGAGATGATTGAAGAGTTTGAATCGTAAACTTCGAATCTAACAAAACGCCCGCAATGAACGCGGGCGTTTTTGTATCTGTTTACGAGGCAGGCTTCGAAATACATAAGATAAGCCGAGACTGTAGGACGGCAGTCTCGGCTTATTAACGGAACTTAATGAGGAAGCGACGTTTATTCCTCTGGAATATCGTCCCTGACTTCGATCATTTCAGCAAGCTCTTCAAGTGCTTGGACAGAAAGCTCAGACAAGCGTTGTAGGTGTTGGTCTAAGCTCTCTTGTTCTTCAAGCTCTGGTTCATCATTATTTGTTTCTTTTATTAGCATTTCCCAACCTCTCAAGTTGAGTAAGGGGAGCTCTCATCATACTCAAAAGGCAAAGTAGAAAAGAAACGATCTATGTTGATTTTGTTAGCTCGATCATTGATTCAACTTATATATGAGAAGGATGTGTTTAATAAGGAGAGCAAGTGCAAGGTTTTTGGATGCGGGAACAAAAACGCCAGTAATCATGACAATTACTGGCGAGTAATAACGAACATTAGGTCGGAGGGTTAGAACAACGGCTTCACACCGAACTGCTCTGCTGCGTAAGCGACGCGTTCAATCGGTTTTGGATACTCAGCAGGTGTGCCAAGGCTCTCTATGTGTTTCAAACGAGGAAGCAAGCCTGCACCATTAGCGATTTGGATTGCCAGACCAGGGCGAGCGTTAAGCTCTAAAACCATAGGTCCTTCATCTTTATCCAGCACCATATCCGTACCCATGTATCCCAAACCTGTCATTTCCCAGGCACTTGACGCAAGCTCCAGCAAGCGCTCCCAATGCGGTACTTGAAGGGTCGAAAGGTCTTTACCTGTATCAGGGTGATGAGTCACTGGATGATCGAACTGCACCGCTCTGACGGCTTTACCTGTCGCGATGTCAATGCCTACTCCTACGGCACCTTGGTGAAGGTTTGCTTTGCCGTCGGAAGCCGCTGTAGAACAGCGCATCATCGCCATAACTGGATAACCTTTAAATACGATGATCCGAACATCTGGTACGCCTTCATAACTGAAGCCATCAAAACAGTCATCAAACTTGATTAAGTTTTCAACCACAGCAACGTCATTTTTACCACCAAGAGAGAAAAGGCCAGCAAGCGCATTACTAATGTGACGCTCGACCTCATCCCTACCAATTGTAGAGCCGGAGGGTTTGGTATATACCCCGTTTTTGTGAGACGTAACAACCAGAATGCCTTTACCGCCACTACCTTGTGCAGGTTTGATTACAAAACCAGGCCAGTTCTCAACCATTTTGTGGATAGTCTTAACTTCAGCTTGGTTATGAATGACACCGATCAGGGCAGGAACTGTTGCTCCTGCTGCCTGTGCAATAATTTTGGTCTTTAGCTTGTCATCGACAAGTGGGTATTTAGAACGATCATTGTAACGGCCAATATAGCTGTGGTTACGCTTGTTCATCCCCATAATGCCTTTATGGCGAAGCTTAGACGGCGAAGTAAAACTTTCGAACATCGTTTAGTCCTCCGCTAGTGGTTTGAAGCGTCGTAGCTCAGTGAGGCGGTAACCTGTGTAAGTACCTAGTAATAGAATACCGGCCAGAACAATCAACTGTAGACCAATGAAGTTAAAGGTTAAGTGTTGAATGTATGAGTTCGTCATTGCAAGGTAAACTAATACCGCTGTCAGCAATGAACCACCACCTTGCAGAGCAACTTCCTTCGCACCTTCTTCTTCCCATAGGATTGACATACGTTCAATCGTCCAAGACAAGATGATCATAGGGAAGAAGGTAATTGTTAGGCCTTCCGTTAAGCCCATCTTAAACGCAACAACGGTGAACACCGAGATGATCATGATAACGGTAATAATGACCGCAGATATCCTTGCTACCAGCAATAAGTTCAACCTAGACAAATAGCTTCGAATAATCAGGCCTGTACCTACGATTAGCAAGAAACCGACAATACCAGTTAATAGTTGAGTTTGAACAAAAGCAACGGCAATCAACACCGGCATGAAGGTACCGGATGTTTTCAGGCCGATAATCACACGCAAGAACACAACGATCAGAGCACCGATAGGGATGAGCATGATGGTTTTGAACATCGCTTGCTCTTCCAAAGGTAAGCTATGAATTGAAATATTCAGTAATCCATCTGCTTCTATTTTGTTGTTTGTAGCTTGTTGTGGTGTCATTTCTTGCTTAATCATCGAGAAATGCACTTGGCTATTTTTACCACCAACAAGGTCAAGTAAGGATACGTTTGATTCATCCCACACTAACAAGTTGGGTTTCACTGCTTTTTGTTCGGATTTTGGTGAAAACAGTACCCAATCTTTACCTGACCAAACCTGAACCATTGGTTGAATTGTTTGGCGTCGACGACCATCTTCTAGTTCGATAACACCGACGGTTTTGCTCTGTATACCTGCGGTAAGCAAAATGTTATGCAGTGCATCAGTACGGCTGAAATCGTTCAGTAGTAGCGACGAGTTTTGGCTATCAGGGTCATTAAGCGCTTTGATAAGCTCACGAGTAAACGTCACATTATCGGCTGAGCGACTCATCGCACGTTCGATAAGGGCATTTGCCGCTGCTGCTTGTGGCGCTGAAAGCGTTGGTGGCGTAATGTCTTCCGTTGGCGGTAAAGGAGTGACTTTAGCCTGAGGGTCTACTAAGAACTGGGCTTTGTAGTATATGGTTTGTGGCCCTTGAGCTTGGCGAATTGACCATTCTGCACGACGGCCTGAATCGTCATTGATGTAGGAAACGCCATAACCTGATGAGGAAGCAGATTCACCGATAAGTGTGTAACCACTTTGCGTATGAGGTGCTGCAAGTGACGCTTTTACTTCGTTGCCGTTAGCATTGAACTCAATACGAGCTTCTACATCCCACACCTGGCGAGTTTCGCCTGGCGTCCAAGGCACGCCGTAGTTTTCATGTCTGAAAACACTCAGAGCAATGCCCGCAATCACCAATAAGATGATAGAAAGGTAAAACGGTATTTTTGACGTCATAATCTACCTTATTATTTTTTATCTTCGTCCGTTTGGATATAGGTACGACTTACATCGACAAGTGCTATGTCGCGCATAAATTCTCTACCCAGTAAAATAGGATGGTTCATATGTGAGCGATCTGCCAACGTAAATTGCGCTTTTTCATGAATTTTTCCAACGCGCACCCAAAGTTCTACCACAGCGCGGCGTTCTAACTCTTCACTGGTAACCTGGCGGATTTTGACGTAGCGAATGACAGGAGCTTCGATCCAAGTACTTTTCTCTTCTTCGGATTTACTGGTGTCTGCTAAGTGGAATCGGACCCATTTTTTGCCATTTCTTTCGAACTCTTCAATATCAACGGCATTTAAAGACGACGTCGCGGCACCAGTGTCGATACGTGCATCAAAAGTTTGCTTAATCGACTCTACAGTGACCTTTTCGATAGAGCCAAGGACAATATCGTGAGTTGGGGTTGGTTCCACAGGAGCGGGAGATTGGACAATAATCGGCTCTTTCGGTTTTTTTACTTCTGCCATTGCTTCATCGCGAAATGTAAGAAGTTCAACCTGTAGCTTATCGACTTGTTCTTCAAGGCTGTCGATATAGTCCGATTGGTTGCTGAGCTGTAGCTCTAGGTTGGTAATGCGATTATTGACATTCGCTTCTGAATTTTGAATCGCCGCTAACGTTTCTTGGTGGTACTGTTCGCCTTTGGTTAGTGAGCATCCAGATAGTAAGGCGATGGCAACAATCGGGGTCAATCGTAATAACATTGAAAACCTTGGGATTGGATTAAGTTGTTTATTTTTTAGGAGTTTAGCTTATATCGATAAAGCCTCACAAGTAAGAATGTTTCTCTATTACTTATTGTTTGAGGAATAGTGATGAAAAGCCAAAAATCAAGGACATAAAAGCGCATCCTTATTTAGAGCGTGCTTATATTTTGACGTGACAAATGGATTCAAAAAACAAACTCGCTCATTACGAGGAAAGAGGGTAATGTCTTAACTCGTAAAATGAGTTAAGACAATGTCAGGAATCTCAGCGAATTATGATTTGCGAGCGACAAGAACCGCGCGGCGAGGGGCAGGGTAGCCTTCTACAGTTTTGCTTGGGTCGTTCGGATCTAAGTAGTCAGGTAGAGAGTTATGCGTCATCCAATCTGTGGTACGTTGTTCGTCTACGGACGTGATGTTTTCATCAACGATACGAACATCTTCAAAACCGACCAATTCTAGCCACACTTTTAGGGCTTTTGCTGAAGGGAAGAAATAGACATTACGCATTTGCGCGTAACGAGAAGTCGGGACCAGTACTGCATTCTCATCACCTTCAATCACGAGTGTTTCCAATACGAGTTCACCTCCAGATACCAATTGATCTTTTAGTTGCACTAAATGATCGAGAGGCGAGCGGCGATGGTAAAGCACGCCCATGCTGAATACCGTATCGAACGCTTCTAACTTAGGTAGTTGTTCAATACCCAATGGCAATAGGTGTGCACGTTGGTCATCGCCCATTAGTTTACGAATTGCTTCGAACTGAATTAGAAACAGGTGAGATGGATCGATACCGACAGTTAAGCGTGCACCTTCACCTAGCATGCGCCACATGTGGTAGCCGTTACCACAACCTACATCGAGTACGCTGCGATTCTTTAATGGAGAAATATGTGGAAGCACGCGGTCCCATTTCCAATCACTGCGCCACTCAGTATCAATATGGATGCCGTGTACGTGGTATGGGCCTTTGCGCCAAGGATGGAATGTACGAAGTAAGCTTTCTAGCTTTTTAAGTTCCCCTTGAGGCATCGGCTCATTGTTTGAAATCGTGACAGAATCAACAATGTCGATGTTGTCCGGTCTACCCGCTGGGATTTTGTTCAGGGCTTTCAACCAGCGACCAAAGTCACCGTGCTCTGCATTTTGCCAATCCGTTAGCTGTTGTGGAAGCACATTAAGCCAAGGTTGAAGACGAGTGTCTTGGGCAATCAATTGGTAGAAATTTGCAAAGTTAAACATAGTTAGTCATCGCTGAGTTGATGGGTATAAATTATTAACAAAAGCCGAAATCGGTATGGTTCAGGCTTGGTATGCATGGTCTATTTAATCGCGAACATGGAGCCGAAGTTAAAGCATTGGAACCAAACGTCGTAGCTAGAAAAGCCAATTTTAGCGAAACGCTCTTTATGTTCTTTCTTTGAATCTGGGCGCATTACGTTTTCTATCGCGCTGCGCTTTTGGCTGATTTCTAGTTCGCTATAACCATTCGCACGTTTAAAGTCGTGGTGAAGGTCAATTAACAGTTCGTTCGACACTTCATCTTCGAAGACGAACTTCTCCGATAGAATCAAAATGCCGCCCGGACGAAGGCCAGCGTAAATTTTTTCGAGCAAGGAGTAACGATCTTCTGGAGAGAGGAATTGCAAAGTGAAGTTCAACACCACCACTGACGCGTTTTCAATTTCGATATTGCGAATGTCTGCTTCTACTACATCCACAGGAGTGTCACTGCGGTAAGCGTTGACGTGAAGTTTACAACGCTCAACCATCGCAGGAGAGTTGTCCACTGCGATGATTTGGCAACCTTCTTGTTTGATATGGCGACGCATAGACAATGTTGCAGCACCCAAAGAACAGCCAAGGTCATAGATGTTTGAGTGAGGTTTTACAAAACGCTCTGCCAGCATACCGATTGCAGAAATAATATTGCTGTAACCCGGTACCGATCGTTGAATCATGTCAGGAAATACTTCCGCTACGCGTTCATCGAACGTGAAATCCCCAATTTTATCGATTGGAGCCGAAAAAATAGTATCTGGATTGCTCTTAGGGTTCATAACTAAGTCTCTGCATACAAGCCGCCTGAAAATGTCAGGCACCAAAAAAGGCGCGTATTTTATGGGAATTTCGCGCCTCTGTCATGTGTTGCGTTAGAACATCTGTAACTGCGAGTTGCCATCGTCAGCTGGGAAAGGTGATAACTCAGGGAGTGTGATACGCTTTTGTATGTCTTTATATAGGTTTGCGGCCAACTCTGGCGCAATTATATTGTCTGCGGTATGGATCATGACATATGGCTGTTTACCTTCGGCAATCCATTGTGGCAACTTGTTGAGCCATGGTTTAAAAAACTCGTAATTTTGTTGTTCTTCTGGATGACCAATAAAGCGAATCAAAGGATGTGAAGCGGTAGCAATGGCGTGAACAGGGACTCGTGGTTTTTTCATTTGTGCATCAATAATCGCCTCATTGTCGGGCTTAGCGGCAAAGACTGGGCGGCTATCCATAATAATGCGGTCAATATTATTCTCTACTAACCATTGGTTAAGTGCTCGCTCTTCTTCGCCTTTGGAGAAAAATGCCATATGGCGAACCTCAACACCGAGAGGGAAGTTAGGTGGAAAGCTCGCGCAGAACTTTTTCAGTCGATCAAGGTGCTCAGGACCGAATGCGGCTGGTAATTGAATTGTCCATTGCCCCACACGATCATGCAAAGGCTCCATGACTTTCATGAAGTCTCTCAGTTGTTCGCTGCAACCTCTTAGCATTTGGTCATGAGTAATGGCTTTAGGAAGTTTGAAAGTAAAGCGAAAATCATCGTGGGTTGCGGTTCTCCAGTTTTGCACTGTATTGAGCGTCGGTGTGGCATAAAATGTCGTGTTGCCTTCCACGGTATGAAACACTTGCGCATACCTTTCTAAACGTTCAGCGGGCTTTGTCCCGCTGCCGTAAAAACTTTGTTGCCATTGGTTGTGTGACCACATTGTCAATCCAAGTCGAAGAGGTAAGTTATCCATTATTCTTTACTGCTTGATACTCGTGTGAATACTTTACGAGAGTTTTGCTGAAATAGGTAATTTCACGCTATAATCCTCCCCAATTTTTTCGCTTTGGTGCGCTTTTGAACATTTGTTGTACTAAAAAGCACCAGTGAATGATAAAACACACGTAATTGTATGTTGAGTAGTCGATTTTCGTGGACATTCAGCGTATAACTGAATCTTTACTCTGCTTAGCAATGAGGCTGACAGAGCGTAGTTAACAACATTTGAGAGATTGGGAAATTCATTATGCGTACCCATTACTGTGGTCACCTGAACAAGTCCCTTGCAGGACAAACTGTAGAACTTTGCGGCTGGGTTAACCGTCGTCGTGATTTAGGCGGTCTTATTTTTATTGATATGCGAGATCGCGAAGGTATCGTTCAGGTAGTTGTTGATCCAGATATGGCGGATGCGTATGAAGTGGCGAACACACTTCGTAATGAATTCTGTATCAAACTAACGGGTGAAGTGCGCGTTCGCCCAGAGAGCCAAGCAAACAAAGACATGGCAACAGGTGAAGTCGAGATCCTTGCGAAAGGTCTTGAAATCATCAACCGTTCTGATGTTCTGCCTCTAGACTTCAACCAAAAGAACTCTGAAGAGCAACGTCTGAAGTACCGTTACCTAGATCTACGTCGTCCTGAAATGAGCGATCGCATCAAGCTACGTGCTAAAGCGTCTAGCTTTGTTCGTCGTTTCCTAGACGACAACGGCTTCCTAGACATTGAAACTCCAGTACTAACCAAAGCGACACCAGAAGGTGCGCGTGACTACCTAGTACCTAGCCGTGTTCACAAAGGCAGCTTCTACGCGCTTCCTCAGTCTCCACAGCTATTCAAACAACTTCTAATGATGTCTGGTTTTGACCGTTACTACCAAATCGTTAAGTGTTTCCGTGATGAAGACTTGCGTGCTGACCGTCAACCAGAATTCACTCAGATCGATATCGAAACGTCATTCATGACGGCTGACCAAGTTCGTGCAACGACTGAGAAAATGGTTCGTGAAATGTGGCAAGAGCTACTAAACGTTGACCTAGGTGAATTCCCAGTAATGCCGTTCAGCGAAGCGATTCGTCGTTTCGGTTCGGACAAGCCAGACCTACGTAACCCACTGGAACTAGTAGACGTTGCTGACCTAGTGAAAGACGTTGAGTTCAAAGTATTCTCAGGTCCAGCAAACGACGAAAAAGGCCGCGTTGCCGTTATTCGCGTTCCAGGTGGCGCTTCTCTGACTCGTAAGCAAATTGATGGCTACGGTGAATTCGTTGGCATCTACGGTGCGAAAGGTCTAGCTTGGATGAAGGTTAATGACCGTGCAGCGGGCATGGAAGGTATCCAATCTCCAGTCGCTAAGTTCCTAAATGAAGACGTGATCAACGGCATTCTAGATCGTACTCAATCGGAATCTGGTGACATTATCCTATTTGGCGCTGATAAAGCGGGTATCGTTGCAGAAGCAATGGGTGCGCTACGTTTGAAACTAGGTAAAGACCTAGAGCTAACGGATGAGTCTGCATGGGCTCCACTATGGGTTGTTGACTTCCCAATGTTCGAAGAAGATGACGAAGGCAACCTACACGCGATGCACCACCCATTCACATCGCCTCTAGGTGTGACTGCAGAAGAGCTAAAAGCAAACCCTGCTGCGGCAAATTCTAACGCTTACGATATGGTTCTAAATGGCTACGAAGTGGGCGGCGGCTCTGTTCGTATCCACAACGCAGATATGCAAGAAGCCGTATTTGATATTCTAGGCATCACACCTGAAGAGCAACAGCTTAAGTTCGGCTTCCTGCTTGATGCGCTGAAATTCGGTACGCCTCCACATGCTGGTCTTGCATTTGGTCTAGACCGTCTAGTAATGCTGCTATGTGGCACAGAGAACATCCGTGATGTTATCGCGTTCCCTAAAACAACAGCAGCGGCGTGTCTACTAACAGACGCACCAAGTATTGCGAACCCAGCAGCGCTAGAAGAGCTAGCCATCGCAGTAACTGCAGCGAAAGAAAAAGACGCAGAATAAGCGCACAACATTTGAAGAAAACTCCCGCAACTGCGGGAGTTTTTGTTTAAATAAACCCAAGAAACTTCCAAAGCAATTTCCCAAGCAACGCTTTTTAGAACATGTTTTGTTATTAAGCGTCAAAATACATTAAAAGGTGAATTATGGCTGGTCATAGTAAATGGGCGAATATTCGTCACCGTAAAGCAGCGCAAGATGCGAAGCGCGGCAAAATCTTTACTAAATTAATTCGTGAAATCGTTGTTGCGGCAAAAGAGGGGGGCGGTGAGCCAGAAAATAACCCACGTTTGCGAGCAGCAATTGATAAAGCACTGTCTAACAACATGACACGTGACACTGTCAACCGCGCTGTCAGCCGAGGTGCTGGTGGTGAAGGCGACGACAACATGGAAACCGTGAGCTATGAAGGTTATGGTCCAGGTGGTACGGCGGTCATGGTCGAATGTATGACGGATAACCGAAATCGTACGGTATCTGGCGTACGTCATGCATTCTCAAAGTCAGGCGGTAATCTGGGGACGGATGGTAGCGTCAACTATCTTTTCGACAAGAAAGGCGTGATTTCATATGGCCCAGGTTTAGATGAAGATGGGGTAATGGAAGTAGCATTAGAAAGTGGTGCTGATGACATTGAAACGGCAGAAGATGGCTCGATTGATGTCTACACGGCCCCAGGCGATTTTGGACTCGTAAAAGATGCTCTTGATGCCGCAGGGTTTGAGGCAGAGAACGCTGAGGTGTCGCTGATCCCATCTACGAAAGCAGATTTGGACGCGGATACTGCGCCAAAACTACTTCGTTTGATTGACGCTTTGGAAGATCTGGACGACGTTCAAGAGGTTTATCACAATGGTGATATCTCTGACGACGTTGCGGCTACGCTAGATTAAACTCAAGGTGTCGGGAGCGGTATTTGCTCCGAAGTTAGCAAGTAATAATAAAAAGACTGAGGCCGAATTAGGCCTCATTTTTAGGAACATTCATGTCAATTATTTTGGGCATTGACCCAGGTTCGCGCATTACCGGCTATGGGGTCATTCGTCAAAATGGACGCCACTTGCAATACCTTGGTAGTGGCTGCATTCGTACTTCAGAAAAAGAACTTCCGGGTCGGCTTAAACAGATTTATGCAGGCGTCACGGAAATCATTACCCAGTTTCAACCGGACGTTTTCGCGATCGAGCAAGTGTTTATGGCCAAAAACGCGGATTCAGCGCTAAAACTTGGCCAAGCTCGTGGCAGTGCAATTGTTGCTGCGGTGAATGCGGAGTTGCCGGTATTTGAATACGCGGCTCGTCTTATTAAGCAAGCTGTCGTCGGCACTGGTGGCGCGGACAAAGCGCAAGTTCAGCATATGGTTCAGCAGATGCTTAAATTGCCCGCCAAGCCTCAAGCGGATGCAGCCGATGCTTTAGGTGTGGCGATTTGTCATGCCAATACTAACAAGACTCTCGTTGCGTTAGCGGGCAAAGCAACCAGTGCCAGAAAAGGGCGCTACCGTTAAAATTAACTGGATGTCTATCCAGTTCTTTATTATCCTGTCGCAAATTCATTTCCAAAGAGTATTTATAGTGATTGGACGTCTTCGTGGCATACTGATTGAAAAACAACCACCTGAAGTATTAATTGAAGTTAATGGCATTGGCTATGAAGTCCAGATGCCAATGAGCTGTTTTTACGAACTGCCAAATGTTGGCGAAGAAGCCATTATTTATACTCACTTTGTTGTCCGTGAAGATGCGCAATTGCTATACGGTTTCAACACAGTAAAAGAACGAGCACTTTTCCGTGAAGTGATCAAAGCCAATGGCGTTGGTCCTAAACTCGGTCTTGGTATTCTCTCTGGTATGACAGCAACGCAATTTGTTACTTGTGTGGAACATGAAGACGTTTCTACGCTGGTTAAGCTTCCAGGCGTTGGCAAGAAAACCGCAGAGCGATTGGTTGTTGAAATGAAAGACCGCTTGAAAGGGTGGGGCGCAGGCGATCTATTTACACCATTTACGGATGCTGCTCCTGCGGATTCTAGTGCGACATCCAACAACGCGGAAGAAGAGGCAATCAGTGCGCTTCTAGCTCTAGGTTACAAGCCGACTCAAGCGTCGAAAGTGGTATCTCAGATCGCTAAACCGGACATGAGCAGTGAGCAAATGATCCGTGAAGCTCTAAAATCAATGGTGTAACGCTGGTTGCACAGTGAACATTTGTTCAAGATAACTCATTCTCTAAGGTTAATGCCAATCGCTTAACGATGTTTTTTGTGTCATTCCAGCGAGCCTGGCGAGACTGGGAATCTAATAGCAGCACGCTGAGCGGTTAATGAAACAATTTGACCATAAATCGCTCGGATAGAAGATCCTGTATCACGCTCCTTCGTCGCTGTACAGGATGACGAGATATAGAAATATGCCACTTGCTGTTAAACGAGCGGCATTATTCTCTCAGGTAACCATTTTTCAAGGTAAAAAGATGATTGAAGCCGATCGTTTAATCGCGCCAGAAAACCCTGCCTTTCGTGATGAAGATGTCATTGATCGTGCTATTCGGCCAAAAAAATTAGCGGATTACCAAGGTCAGGACCATGTCCGTGACCAAATGGAGATCTTCATTAAAGCTGCTCAGTTACGTAGCGAAGCACTTGATCACCTTTTGATTTTTGGTCCCCCAGGTTTGGGTAAAACCACACTTGCGAATATCGTTGCCAATGAAATGGAAGTGAACATTCGCACTACTTCAGGCCCTGTACTTGAGAAAGCAGGCGATTTGGCCGCGCTGTTAACCAACCTTGAAGAAAACGATGTGTTGTTCATCGATGAGATTCACCGCTTGAGTCCGATGGTTGAAGAGGTGCTATATCCGGCGATGGAAGATTATCAACTGGATATTATGATCGGTGAAGGTCCGGCCGCTCGTTCTATTAAGATCGATTTACCACCGTTTACGTTAATTGGTGCGACGACCCGAGCGGGCTCTTTAACGTCACCATTGCGCGACCGCTTTGGTATTACTCAGCGCCTTGAGTTTTATAAGATAAAAGACCTCCAAGATATCGTGCAGCGAAGCGCGGATTGTTTAGGTTTATCAATGGAACCTGAAGGTGCATTGGAAGTGGCAAGACGTGCGCGTGGCACACCACGTATTGCTAACCGTTTGCTACGCCGTGTTCGTGATTATGCGGAAGTAAAAGGCAATGGTCACATTTGTGCCGATGTTGCCGATAAGGCGTTGAATATGCTTGATGTGGACGCCGAAGGCTTCGATTACATGGACCGTAAGCTACTACTCGCGATTATGGAAAAATTTGGTGGTGGTCCGGTCGGGCTCGACAACATGGCAGCGGCGATAGGTGAAGAAAAGGACACTATTGAAGACGTTCTTGAGCCTTATCTTATTCAGCAAGGTTATTTACAACGCACTCCGCGTGGAAGAATCGCGACAGATCGTGCGTATTTGCATTTCGGAATTGAAAAATAAGATTCCCTCGCTGGGCCTTTGTTGCCCAGCGCTTCATTAAAGTTGACCAAACTCACATTTTTTGAATTTTTTCTCATACTGGTTTAGTAAGTAAAAAGCATTGATTGTTAACTCGATGTTTGCTTGCAACTGGTTAATTTCTCTCCTGATTACTCTCTCTTAACATCCGTATCCAATACTGGTTGATCTAGATCAATGTGATGGATTTTTGTGCAAATTCCGCGCATAAACATTGATGTATATCAAAGCGCGTTACGGCTATAAACCTTTTGAAACAATCTGTTTTTACAAGTAATATTAGCCCTAGCTATATTAGCTGATGCTTAACAATTAACTAACCAATGAAGCACATTTTTGCAACAATGAGTTGTGATAATTCAACATTTTTCAAGTGTAAATAACACCTGAATATGGATTGCAATATGTAGAGAGTGTCATTCAGCCGACACATAGGAG
Organism: Vibrio sp. Vb1554; assembly: GCF_033344235.1. NCBI lineage: Bacteria > Pseudomonadati > Pseudomonadota > Gammaproteobacteria > Vibrionales > Vibrionaceae > Vibrio > Vibrio sp. Vb1554. The sequence continues at coordinate 41,727 of NZ_JAWPOJ010000012.1, forward strand.
TTACCATGATTGACGTAGTTGATCTATCGCGGTTGCAGTTTGCACTGACAGCGATGTATCACTTCCTATTCGTACCATTGACCCTTGGTATGGCCTTCCTTCTGGCCATTATGGAATCGATGTACGTAATGACGAACAAGCAAATCTATAAGGACATGACCAAGTTCTGGGGTAAGCTATTCGGTATTAACTTTGCACTTGGTGTGGCGACAGGCCTTACCATGGAGTTCCAGTTTGGTACGAACTGGTCTTACTACTCCCACTATGTAGGTGATATCTTCGGTGCACCGCTAGCGATCGAAGCACTTGTCGCATTCTTCCTGGAGTCAACTTTTGTTGGTCTATTCTTCTTCGGGTGGGATCGTCTATCTAAACGCCAACACTTAGCGGTTACCTGGCTTGTGGCACTAGGCTCTAACTTCTCTGCTCTTTGGATTCTTATCGCAAACGGCTGGATGCAAAACCCAGTAGGCGCAGATTTCAACTTCGAAACCATGCGAATGGAAATGGTGAGCTTCTCTGAGGTTGTACTAAACCCAGTTGCTCAGGTTAAGTTCGTGCATACGGTTGCTTCTGGTTACACTTGTGGCGCAATGTTTATTCTAGGCATCAGTTCATACTACCTATTAAAAGGTCGTGACATTGCGTTTGCTCGTCGTTCGTTTGCTATTGCTGCTTCTTTCGGTATTGCAGCTATCTTATCTACCATCGTTCTTGGTGACGAATCTGGCTACGAGCTTGGTGAAGTTCAAAAAGTGAAACTCGCTGCAATTGAAGCAGAGTGGCACACTGAACCTGCACCTGCCGCATTTACGTTATTTGGTGTTCCTAACCAGGAAACGATGCATACCGATTACGCAATTAAGATCCCTTACGTAATGGGTATTATCGCGACACGCTCTTTTGATGAGCAAGTAACAGGTCTTCGTGATTTACGTGATGAACACGTCGATCGTATTCGTGACGGCATGTACGCTTATGAACTTCTAGAGAAGCTTCGTGCGGGCGACAAGTCAGAAGAAAACATGACTGCGTTTGATGAAGTGAAAGGTGACCTAGGTTACGGCCTACTTCTAAAACGCTACACAGACAATGTTGTTGATGCAACAGAAGAGCAAATCCAAGCTGCTGCGGACGACTCAATCCCAACAGTATGGCCGCTATTCTGGTCATTCCGTATCATGGTTGCTTGTGGCTTCATCATGTTGTTTGTCTTTGGTGCGGCGTTTATCCAAACGTGTCGTCAGAAGATTGAACAGAAACAATGGATTCTAAAAGCTGCACTATTTAGCATTCCACTACCTTGGATTGCAATTGAAGCGGGTTGGTTCGTCGCTGAGTACGGCCGTCAGCCTTGGGCTGTAGGTGAAATTCTACCAGTGCATGTTGCAGCTTCTGCGCTAACTGCAGGTGAAATCTGGACTTCACTCTTCGCAATTCTGGCGCTATACACGGTATTCCTGATTGCAGAAGTTTACCTAATGTTGAAATTCGCTCGTAAAGGCCCAAGTAGCCTGAAAACGGGTCGCTACCACTTCGAGCAAAATGCTGACTCTGTTGAAGACAAAGTTAGTCGCCAAGTAGAAGCGTAAGGTAAGGAGATAACAAGATGTTTGATTACGAAATCTTGCGACTCATCTGGTGGGTACTAATCGGTGTTCTACTAGTTGGTTTTGCAGTAACAGACGGCTTCGATATGGGTGTAGGCGCGCTTGTACCTATCATCGGTAAAAACGACACGCAACGCCGTGTCATGATTAACTCAATTGCTCCTCACTGGGATGGTAACCAAGTTTGGCTTATCACTGCTGGTGGTGCACTGTTCGCAGCTTGGCCTTTGGTTTACGCAACGTCATTTTCAGGCTTCTACTTAGCGATGATTTTGACACTAGCAGCGCTATGGCTTCGTCCTCTTGGCCTAGACTACCGCTCTAAAATCGAAGATCCAAAATGGCGCAATAGCTGGGATATCTGTATCTCAATCAGTGGTTTTGTTCCGCCAATCATCTTTGGTGTAGCGTTTGGCAACCTTCTACAAGGTGTACCATTCCAATTGAGTGAGTTCTTGATGCCAACATACCATGGCTCATTCTTTGGTCTACTAAACCCATTTGCACTGTTGTGTGGTCTAGTAAGCTTGTTCATGATTTTGATGCAAGGTTCTACTTGGCTACAAATGAAAACAACAGGCGAAGTGCATGTGCGTGCGCGCAACGTTGCTCAGTTGGCTGGTTTACTGACGGTTGCTTCGTTTGTAGCGGCTGGTTTCTGGATCCAAAATATCGATGGCTACGTCATTGTTGGCGGTATCGACACTAACGCAGCTTCTAACCCTCTAAACAAAGAGGTTATCCGTGAAGCTGGTGCGTGGATGAAGAATTTTGAAAACTACCCATTACTATGGGCTGCTCCTGTACTAGGTGTTGCAATGCCGCTTCTCGCTGTATTGGCATCTCGTCTTGAAAAATGTGCGATTTCGTTCATTACTTCAAGCTTGGGTGTTGCTGGTGTTATCTTTACTGCAGGTTTTGCGATGTTCCCATTCATCATGCCTTCAGACTTAATGCCAAGCCACAGCTTAACAATGTGGGATGCAACGTCATCTGAGCTGACTCTGAACCTAATGACAGGCGTTGCGTTTGTTATGGTGCCAATCATCCTTGGCTACACATCTTGGACTTACTACAAGATGTTTGGTCGCCTTGATGACCAGTACATTGAAGACAACAAAAACTCACTTTACTAAGGAGCATTTACTATGTGGTATTTCGCATGGATTCTAGGTGTACTACTTGCTTGTGCATTCGGTATCATCAACGCTCTTTGGCTAGAGCACTCAGAAATGATGGATAAAGACAGTGAGTAACCTCGCTGATAAGGTAGCGAAACTTCACGCACCAATGGATAAGACTCTGCTACGAGTCTTATCTCTCATCCTTGGCTTTATGCACGTAGGATTGGTGATGTGGGACCCTGAAGCTTACCATCAAGCAATTGGTGGTTTTAACTCAATCATCGCACCAGCACTGATTTGGTCTGTATGTTCAAGCATGGTGTATGGGGTGGGCTTCAAGCCAAGAAACTGGTACTGGCAAGTTTTGTTTAGTCCTTATTTCTCGTTAGCTATCTTAATTTATCTAACGGCACTTTATTTCATTTAGGCTGAAATATGCTGTAATAAAGTCGGTTACTAAATCATCGAATAAAAGCTAGGTATCTCGCCTAGCTTTTATTTTTTCTACAAATTTCAAAAATATTTCCTTAGCTCGGTACCAATTGCTGTCGCTTCAGTTATAGTAATTACTTTAAAGAATTGAATATATTGGTACTCCCTTGCAAGGCACATCAAATCTCTTTCACTGGCCGATCACCGTGTACTATGAAGACACTGATGCGGGCGGTGTTGTATATCATTCTAATTATCTAAAATTCTTTGAGCGCGCACGGACAGAGATGTTACGTGCTAAAGGCATTTCTCAACATGTGTTACTGGAACAAAATATCGGCTTTGTTGTCCGACACATGGATATCGATTTCAACCAAGGGGCTAGGCTGGACGAGCATCTGACAGTCGTAACCCGAGTGTCAGAAATAAAACGTGCTTCTCTGCAATTCTGTCAAGAGTTGGTCAATGATCAAGGCAAGATATTGTGCAAGGCCTCGGTTAAGGTAGCATGTATCGATAATAAGAAAATGAAACCAATAGCTATTCCAACCTTTATAAATTCGGAGCTAACAAATAGTGACTGCTGATATTTCCATTTTAGATCTCTTTCTTCAGGCCAGTCTGTTGGTAAAGCTTGTGATGCTGACGTTGCTTGGCATGTCAATTGTGTCATGGGCAATGATCATCAAGCGCAGCAAAGTGCTTTCTCAAGCATCAAAAAATGCAGAGCAGTTTGAAGACAAATTTTGGTCGGGTACTGATCTTTCTCAGCTTTACCAAAAAGTAAAAGCGCGTAAAGACGAAATTGAAGGCACAGAAGAAATCTTCTACGCAGGTTTTACAGAGTTTGCTCGCCTACGTAAGAGCAACGCAAATTCACCAGCTTACATCATGGAAGGCACTGGCCGCGCAATGCGCGTTGCTGTTTCTCGTGAAGTAGATGAGCTAGAAACAAGCTTACCGTTTTTGGCAACAGTCGGTTCTATAAGCCCTTATATCGGCCTATTTGGTACCGTTTGGGGCATCATGCACGCCTTTATTGCGCTGGGTGAAGTAAAGCAAGCTACGTTGTCTATGGTTGCACCGGGTATCGCCGAGGCACTTATCGCGACAGCGATGGGGCTATTTGCGGCTATTCCGGCAGTAATGGCGTACAACCGTCTAAGCAATAAAGTGAGTAAACTAGAGCACACTTACGCAACATTTTCTGAAGAATTCCACAGCATCCTTCATCGTCAAGCGATGGCTGGCCGAGACAGCGCGGATAAGGAATAAAGCATGGCGGGTTATCAACCTAAAAAGCGAAAAATGACAGCGGAGATCAACGTTGTTCCGTATATCGACGTAATGCTCGTACTGTTGATCATTTTTATGGCGACCGCTCCATTTGTGACTCAAGGCGTCGACGTTGATCTTCCGAAAACATCGACCGCAGAATCTATGCAAGACCTTGCTGGCGAGACTGACAGTAGCTTTATTATCATCGAAATTGATAGCGAGGGTAATTTAGGCCTAAGCGTAAATGATGAAGAAGTTCAGCGAGGTTTGTCGTTGCAAGATGTTATTGTGCGAGTGAAAGCGGAGCGAGAGGTTAAGCCGGATTCACCAGTTGCGGTAGGTGGCGACGCGGCAACACCATATGCCGATGTTGTTCTATTGCTAGATGAACTAAGTCGAGCTGGTATCCCTAAGGTAGGTCTAATGACCGATATCAGGGAATAGACATCAATTATCTATGAAAGATCACAAGAAGAAACCCAACCAATACGCCAAACCGATAGCAATATCGGTTGGTTTGCATGCAATTCTAGTTGCAGCCCTGCTTTGGGGGACGGACTTCAACATGTCTAAACCAGAGCCTACAGGGCAAATGGTTCAAGCTGTTGTCATCGATCCAAAACTTGTGCAGCAACAAGCGAAAGAAATTCGCCAGCAACGCGAAAAGGCAGCGAAAAAAGAACAAGAGCGTCTTGATAAACTGAGACGCGAAGCAGAGCAGCTAGAAAAAAACCGCAAAGCTGAAGAAGAGCAAATTCGCAAGTTGAAAGAGCAGCAAGCGAAAGATGCTCAAGCGGCACGAGAAGCAGAAGCTGCACGTAAGAAAAAAGAGCAAGAGCGCAAGCAGGAAGAAGAACGTGTTCGCAAAGAAAAAGAGCGAGCTGCTAAGCTAGAAAAAGAGCGCAAGGCAAAAGAAGAAGCCGTGCGTAAAGCTGAGCAGGAGCGTTTAGCAAAAGAAGCGGCTATAGCAAAAGCTGAGCAAGAACGTTTAGCTCGTGAAAAAGCAGCAAAAGAAGCGGAAGAAAAAGCACGTCGTGAGCGTGAAGCTGCTGAAAAAGCTGAACAAGAGCGCATTGCAAAAGAGAAAGCGGCAAAAGAGGCAGCGGAGCGAGAGCGTAAAGCGAGAGAAGCAGCTGAGCGTGCCGAGCGTGAGCGTAAAGCTCAAGAAGCCGCGTTAGATGATATTTTTGCGGGTCTCGAGAGTGAGTCAGAACAGAATCAGCAAGCGAAAAATCAACATGTGCAATCTGAAGTTGACCGCTATGGTGCAATTTACAAACAATTGATAGAGAGTCGTATCATTAAGGACGATTATCTTGTGGGAAAGTCGTGTAGGCTTAATGTGAAGCTAGTTCCAACTGGGACTGATGGTATTGTGAGTAATGTTACTGTGTTAAACGGTGACTCTCGTCTTTGTAGTGCAGCCAAAAGTGCAGTAGCCCAAGTTGGCAACTTTCCGATGCCTAAAGATAGAGATGTTATTGATAAAGTTAGAGATATCAACTTAACCGTTGAATACTAGAATAAGGAATAAGACGTGATTAGACGCCTTTTACTAGGAATGTTTGTACTGTTTAGCAGTATGACAAATGTGGCGAATGCCGCATTAGAGTTGGTCATTACCGATGGTATTGATTCAGCACGACCAATTGCTGTTGTTCCGTTTAAGTGGGAGGGCACACAAGCGCTTCCAACGGATGTTTCTGCTGTTATCGCCTCGGATTTACAACGTAGTGGTAAATTCAGCCCAGTTCCAACGAGCAAAATGCCACAAACACCGTTCAGTGAATCAGAAGTTAATTTTGATGCTTGGACCAATTTAGGTGTGGATGCGCTATTGACTGGTTCAATCAAGCAAAACGACCAAGGTGACTACGTTATCAACTATCAACTTGTTGATATTGTGCGTGGTCAGTTAACAGGTGGGAAGAGTAAGGCGCTTGGTAGTGACGGTGAATTAGTCCTGTCAAAAGATCATGTGCTGTTCAATAAAGTAGCCACTGTTCAAGGGCCTCGTATGCGTGAGTACGCTCACCGTATCTCTGATTTGGTGTATGAGCAGTTAACTGGCGACCGTGGCGCTTTCATGACTCGTATCGCATATGTGGTAGTGAACGATAAAGACCGTTTCCCTTACCAACTTCGAGTCGCTGATTACGATGGCTACAATGAGCGTCTGGTTTTACGCTCTAAACAACCATTAATGTCACCAGCGTGGTCCCCCGATGGTAAAAAGCTTGCATATGTTAGCTTCCAAAATGGCCAAGCAGAAATCTTCATCATGAACATCTACACCGGTGAACGTGAGAAAATTACTTCATACCCACGTCACAATGGTGCGCCAAGATTTTCGCCAGATGGCAATAAGTTAGCGATTGTTCTTTCTAAAACAGGCTCGCTTCATGTTTATACGTTTGACCTTAACACTCGTAAGCTGACGCAAATTACGCGTGGCAGATCAAATAATACGGAACCGTTCTGGCATCCGGATGGAAAATCGTTGATTTTCACATCGGATAGGGGTGGTAAACCACAGATTTATCAAGTAAATTTGGGCAGCGGTTCTATTGACCGTTTGACTTGGCAAGGCAGCCAAAATTTGGGTGGTCAGATTACTCCTGATGGGCGATTCCTAGTTATGGTGAACCGCAGCAACGCAGGATTTAATTTGGCGAAACAAGATTTGGAAACTGGTGCTCTTCAAGTCTTAACTAAGACCTTGCTTGATGAGTCTCCTAGTATTGCCCCAAACGGTGGCATGGTTGTGTATAGCTCGATTTACAACAAGAAAAACGTACTATCGATGGTGTCAATTGATGGTCGATTCAAAGCTAGATTACCGGCAACAAATGGGCGTGTTCGAGCGCCTGCATGGTCACCGTTTTTGTAGTAATAAGTTTGATTAATAAAGGAAAATAAGATGCAACTGAACAAGGTTCTAAAAGGGCTACTAATCGCGCTTCCTGTAATGGCTGTTACAGCGTGTAGTTCAAGCGACGACGCTGCTTCTAACACTGGTGCAGCAACAAACAACAATGGCGCAGTGGAAACAACAGTAGCTACGCCAATTGATCAAAGCGGTCAGTTGACAGAGCAAGAGCTAAAAGAGCAAGCGCTACGTGAAACTCAAACAATCTACTTTGCTTTTGACAACTCAACAATTGCAGCAGATTACGAAGAGATGCTAGCGGCTCACGCTTCTTACCTAAGCAAGAACCCAGCACTTAACGTAACTATCGAAGGTCACGCTGATGAGCGCGGTACACCTGAGTACAACATTGCTCTAGGTGAGCGTCGTGCACAAGCAGTAGCGAACTACCTACAAGCACTAGGTGTTCAAGCTGACCAAATCTCAATCGTTAGCTACGGTGAAGAGAAGCCACTTCTTCTAGGTCAATCAGATGAAGTTTACGCTAAGAACCGTCGCGCGGTTCTAGTATACTAATTCGAGGTAATCCTCATGTTCAGTAACACTAAGCGCGCTGTTGCGCTTACGTTACTGGCAAGTGCAGCGAACTTTGCGTTCGCTGCACCAGCTCCAGTATCCGATCTCAACAGCACATCATCCGTCTCTAAGAGCCGTTCATCTGAAACGGAAGTAGAGCGTCTAGAACGTTTGCTACAAAATCGCAATCGCGTTCAGCTCCAAATGCAACAGCAAATTGACCAAATGTCACAAGAGATCAGTGAATTGCGTGGTCAATTAGAGCGAAATAGCTACGAAATGAAACAAATGTTGCAACGTCAACGTGAGTTGTTTGTCGAGCTGGATCGTGTTCGTGGAGAGATAAAATCCACACCTGCACAAGAAGCACAACCTGTGAAAACAGGTGGCCAGTACACTCCAAATGTTGATGAGCAAACGGCATATCAGAATGCAGTTGACCTGATTCTCAAAAAGCGTGATTACACTGGTGCAATTGCAGCGTTCCAGCAGTTCCAGAAAGATTATCCTGATTCTACATATTCAGCGAATTCTCACTACTGGTTAGGTCAGTTGTACTTCGCTAAAAAGCAGGATGAGGATGCAGTGAAAAGTTTTGCCGCTGTGGTGTCTTATAAAGACTCCAATAAGCGAGCCGATGCGTTGCTTAAGTTAGGCGAAATCGCTGAGCGTAATAACAATGCAGCTCAAGCGAAAAAGTACTACCAACAAGTGGTTGATGAATACCCAGGTAGTGCATCTGCAAAACTTGCCAGCTCTAAGCTGTAAGACGTTATGTTTTAAAAAGGAAGCTTCGGCTTCCTTTTTCTTTTCCATTTTCTGTTGGTGCAGAACGGCTAAGTCGATAGCAATGATGCAGAGCCTCTGACCTTATGTTGCACCGAATTTCGCTACTCGGAAATGCTACCTGTAACAAAGATATACGGCTAGACCGCTAGAAATCCCCGCGACAAGTTGGTTTTTGAAAATTAACGAGGTTACAATACTCGGATTAAAGGAAGTTGCGTAGAGCAAGAGCAATGAGCCATATATTAGATAAAATCGACACTGTTTACCCATTCCCACCGAAACCAGTTCCATTAAGCGAAGAAGAAAAAGCATCTTACATTGAGCGTATTAAAAAGTTACTCAAAGAAAAAGATGCGGTACTTATCGCGCACTACTATACCGACCCTGAGATTCAAGCCCTAGCTGAAGACACTGGCGGGTTTGTTGGTGACTCGTTGGAAATGGCGAAGTTTGGTAATCGTCACCCTGCAAGTACATTGATTATTGGTGGTGTTCGCTTTATGGGCGAGTCGGCCAAAATTCTGACACCAGAAAAGCGCATTCTAATGCCAACGTTGGAAGCGGAATGTTCGCTTGACCTTGGCTGTCCTGCGGATAAGTTCAGCGAGTTTTGTGATGCTCACCCTGATCATACGGTTGTAGTTTACGCAAATACTTCAGCAGCGGTTAAAGCCCGTGCCGACTGGGTCGTTACATCGAGCATTGCGCTTGAAATCGTGGAACACTTAGACGCTGAAGATAAGCCAATTATTTGGGGACCAGACCGTCACCTAGGATCGTACATCGCTAACAAAACTGGCGCAGATATGCTGCTTTGGCAGGGTGAGTGTGTGGTTCATGATGAGTTCTCTGCTGATGCGCTACGAAAAATGAAGAGCGTGTATCCAGATGCGGCTATTTTGGTTCACCCTGAGTCACCAGCAAGCGTCGTAGAACTTGCCGATGCCGTTGGATCAACGAGTCAGCTGATCAAAGCAGCGAAAGAGCTTCCTCACAAACAAATGATCGTTGCGACAGACAAAGGCATTTTCTTTAAAATGCAGCAACTTGTGCCAGAGAAAGAACTTATCGAAGCGCCAACCGCAGGTGCAGGCGCAACATGTCGCAGCTGTGCACACTGTCCTTGGATGGCAATGAACGGTTTGAAAGCAATTGAGAAAGCGCTTAGTGAAGGTGGTGAAGAGCACGAGATTTTTGTTAACGAAGAACTGCGTGTTAAATCCCTTATCCCGCTTAACCGCATGCTAGATTTTGCTGAGCAGCTAAATATGCAAGTGAAAGGTAATGCTTAAAAAGTAGGCGTAACTGAAAATAAATCTCAAAAACCAGCCGAATATGGCTGGTTTTTTTGTGTCTTACTATCAATGAGTTACTATTGATGCAATCAATGAATATCGAGGTCATAAATTTATGGCGGTGTGGTTAGTAGTTAAAAAGTGGCTTAGTTCCCACCTTTTTAAATTGAGCAACCGAAGCCTTCTCATCTTTAGTGGCTTATATGTGAGCCTTTCATGGTGGCTGCTGGTTCTCGCTGGTGAAACAGCATTAACAGACAGTTTCGCTAACTTTATCTATTACCTCATGGTTACGGCGAGTACGGTGGGTTATGGCGACCATTCTCCAGTAACAGATTTGGGTAAATGGGTTGTCGTACTATTTGTAATCCCCGGCGGTTTGAGCTTATTCGCCGCATTATTGGGGCGTGTCGCTGGAGCAGCGATGGACTATTGGCGAGCGGGTATTTTAGGAAAACGGAGAGTAAGAGTGGAAAACCATATTGTATTGTTGGGCTGGAATGGATCGAGAACGATGCACCTTATTCGCATGTTACAACATGAAGAAGAGGGAAAGCGTCCGATTGTTTTATGCAGCCGTTCAGAAATAGAGAACCCGTTACCTGGCGAAATCAGTTTTATCAAAGTGACCAGTTATACCGATTCGCAAGAAATGAAAAACGCCAATATTGCCGAAGCCGCTTGCATTATTGTGGATAATCTCTCGGACGACATTACCTTGTCAGCCGCTCTATACTGCGCATCTGTAAACCCTTCCGCTCATTTGGTCGCTTACTTTAAAGATGAAGCGCTAGGCCGACTTCTAAGTCAGCATTGCCCGAAAGCGGAATGCATACCTGCAGTTGGCGCAGAAATGTTGGCAAAAGCGGCGGTTGACCCGGGCTCAAGTGCGCTTCATCAGGAGCTTTTGGCTTCAACACGAGGTATGACGCAATACTCAGTTATTTATCCCGAGGGTCAGTCTGCCACCACTATTGAGAATCTCTTCGTTTTTCTCAAAAGACGCCATCATGCCACGCTGATTGCTTTTGATATTGGCGATGGTATTCAACTCAACCCAGATTTAGATGCTGAAGTACCCGCGAGTACCAAGCTGTTTTACATTGCAGATGAACGTATTGAAGATTTTGCCTGGAAAGAAATGAACAAGGAACAATAATGCACATGATTGCCGGCCTGTTAGCAGGCTTCCCAAACTTTTTACTCTATTTCTCTGTTTCTATTATTTTTGTATTGGCGTTTAAGTTCATCTACGTCAAGTTGACGCCATACGATGAGTGGCATCTGATCAAAGAAAAACAAAATACAGCAGCAGCGATTGCGCTAAGTGGGGCCTTCCTTGGTTATTGTCTCGCGATTTCGGGGGCGGCAAAAAACTCGGTCAATATCGTCGATTTTATGGTGTGGGGCGTTGTTGCAATGCTTGCTCAAATTATCGCATTTGCAATTGTACGCTTTATTTTACTTCCGAAAGTGGCAGAGCGTATCGAAAAAGATGAACTGCCAGCCGGTATTGTATTAGCCGCAGTTTCTGTTTCGGTCGGCGTATTGAATGCCGCTTGCATGACTTACTAGGAGGAACGATGAAGCGGAGTTCTAACGTTAAACGTTCTTCCATGGACAAAAGCTTAAAGCTTGGGAAAATTCTTCCCTTTGCTGCCTTTGGTGGTATTTTCTTCTTTGCTACGTACGAGTCAAAAACAGAAGGGTACATTTTTTCTGATGCTGATGAGTGTAAATCTAACTCGCCTGAGTTTAGTGAACAGTGTGACATTGCATACCAAGAAGCTTTAGCTCGTGCCGAACAAAATGCCCCTCGCTACCGCAGCGAGTTCGAATGCGAGAATGATTTCTACGAGGATGATTGTTACTACAGTTCCAGTTCCCGAGCTTATGTACCTAACTTTGGCGGTTTTTTTTACAGTCGCTCATTAAGCGGGTTGAAAGGTTATAACAAGAGCTATTACTCAGAGCCGATGTACCGTTATAAATCCAAATTCTATAATGGAGCAGGGCAATTCTTTGGCTCCTACCGAAATCAGCCGACCAAAGTTGCGACGAATAGCCTTAATAAACGTGGTGGCGGCACCATTGGCAGGGCGATGTCTCGAGGCGGGTTTGGTAAAGCGGTGTCGGTCAGTCGAGGCGGTTAAAAAGCACTATGTTTCGACGAGAAATACAAGAGCGCGAAAACTGGCGTGAATTAGCACGCCAGTTTGGTTTTGGTTTCCATACCATGTATGACCAACCGTATTGGGATGAGAGTGCTTACTATCAATTCACGCTGGAGCAAATTGAGCGCGATATAGAAGCGCCCACTGAAGAGCTGCATCAGATGTGCCTGGCTATTGTGGATGAAGTCGTTCGGAGTGAGCGGTTGCTGACGCAATGTGCGATCCCTGAATCTATGTGGGAGCAGGTCGCTTCTTCATGGAGACGAAGCGAACCTTCGCTTTATTCGCGGCTGGATTTCGCGTACAACGGGACCTCGCCAGCAAAATTACTGGAAAACAATGCGGATACGCCAACCAGCTTGTTTGAAACTGGCTTTTGGCAGTGGGTGTGGCTAGAAGATGTTGTAAATAAAGGTCGAGTTCACCAGAGCGCGGATCAATTCAATATTCTTCAAGACTTTTTGATCGAGCGCTTTGCCGAAATAGCAAAATACCAACCAGGACAAACACTTCACTTTAGCTGCTGCAAGTACACTGAAGAAGATAAAGGGACTGTCCAGTATTTAGAGGATTGCGCGCGAGAGGCAGGGTTAGCAACGGCATTCGTGCATGTCGAAGATATTGGAGTGACGGAAGATGGTCTGTTTGTGGATGCTGACGACAGAGCGATTCGTTGGATGTTTAAGCTTTACCCTTGGGAGTTTATGTTTGAAGAGGAATATGCGAAGTACTTAGCGACTGCGAACGTAAACTGGTTAGAACCGATGTGGAAGTCGATTCTATCCAATAAAGCACTTTTACCGTTATTGTGGGAGCGCTTTCCTAATCACCCGAACCTTTTGCCCGCTTATTTTGCTAACGATTCAAAAGCGAACACTATGAGAGATTATGTCATCAAGCCACTATTTTCTCGAGAGGGCGCGAACATCGAGATCGTCATCGATGGAAAACGTTTTGTTAAAACGTCAGGGCCTTATGAATCTAAATTCAATATCGTCCAGCAATACCATCCACTACCTAAGTTTGGGCACAACCATACGTTAATTGGCAGTTGGTTGGTCAATGATAGAGCTGCCGGTATTTCGATTAGGGAAGACAGTAGCTTAGTGACTCAAGATATGGCGCGGTATATTCCACATGTAATTTTAACATGATCAAAAAAGCTCTCCATTTGGAGAGCTTTTTGTCTATTCAGCCGTTCAATGTTGATGGTCGACAGCGTTGCGTCTATTGTTCTTCAGCTAATGCAACACCGCGCTGGGTAAGACCACATAACATCACTGGCATTGCATTGAAGATCTCTTCAAACTGCTCTAAGCCTTCCATACCTTGTTCGGCCAATGTTTCAATGGTTGTTTCTGGGTCGTAAAGCATAGTAAGAGAAAGTAAAACACCACCGAGTAGGACATTATCTTCGCTATCCTCAGGCATCAACGTTTCCCAGTCATCACGCGCAAGTTGCCAGCCTTGTAATACACCTTCACAGAAATCGCGAGCCTGACTTGTTACAATGTCTTGCTCATCTAGCGCGCACCCTGCAGGCCACTGCCAAGTGCCTTCTAGGAGAGCGGGACGAGTTTGGTTCCACATTTGTACAATCTCGTCAATGTACTGCTCTAGTTGTTCACCGTCAGTAAATGGCGCTGTTTCTTCTCCACCCCATAAGAATGGCAACCACTCTTGAGGCATTAATACGTTTGGCGCTGCAGCCATCGCTGTTACAAAGCCTTGAGTTTTTGCTAGGTTTAGTAGTTTACCGTCAAGTTCTGGGAGAGAAAGGATGTCTTGTAGTTTCAAAATAGAATACCATTTGTTAATGGGCTGGTTGATTGCGCTCATCTTACCAATCAATTAGTGATAAATCGATATTAGGGAATGATTCACACATCTATGGAAATTCACTCATCACTTAGAAAAAAAAGCATTCTCGCCCTAACACTTTACCTGTGCTTCTTTATCGCCACTATCGGTTCTGTCGCCTATTTGGTTGTTGAGCCACCGGTTAGACAAAAGCTAGAGCAAAACCTAGAGTTACGTACCCAACTCCTGGCTCTTGAGATAAAAGAGCCCCTCCTCAGTTCTACAGGTGTATTGAGCAGCTTAGTAGGGCTAGCCCAAGGGACTGAAAATATTCAATCTCTCAACACAATAATTCCACATATACTTCAATTGAGTGACAAGATGCTTGTTAGTGGTGGCGTATGGCCTAAACCCGAACTAAAAGCAGAACAATGGAGATATAAAAGTCTATTCTTCAATAAAAACAGTGATAGTGGTATTGACCAAATTCACTCCTACAATAACCCCGAATCTGGCGGTTATGATAATGAAGCCTGGTATGTCGCTGCCGCCGATGCTCCGGTAGGTTCTGTTAGTTGGTCTACGGTTTACATCGATACCTTTACTCAGATCCAGATGATTACCGCGTCTTCTCCGTACTACCAAAACGGTCGATTCGCTGGAGTTGTAACGGTAGACCTATCACTTGATGCACTTTTTCAGTTTATTCGAGAGCACACGAACCAGCATTCTTTGGGGGTAGTGGTTCGCGATGCTGACTCAAACGTGATTATTGAACACAACTTTCAACTGACGGACGAAATTTATGTCAGCGAGCTTGATTTCGGAGAGTTCGATTGGCGCATGGAAGTTGTCAACGCAAAAGCTAAAGTCGCCGATCAAGTGTTTGAACAAGTGATGAGCGTTGAGGGGAGGATCATTCCATTTTTGCTCTTGTGTGTCTTGGTCGGTTACTACTTACTGAATCGCTATATTGTTGAACCAATTGTTCGCATTGCCGCTAAGATTGATGACTCGAAAACTGGTGGGATCATAGATATTGACTACGATAGCGATGACGAAATCGGACAGCTTATCGAGAAGTTCAATGAAAAGACGATCTATTTAGAGCAGGAGAGAATAAAAGCTCAGGCTTCGACAAACGCTAAAACGGCATTCTTAGCCACATTGTCCCACGAGATTCGCACACCAATGAACGGTGTACTAGGAACTGCCCAGATACTGTTAAAAACACCACTTACCGATGAGCAGCGTAAGCACCTGAGAACACTTTATGATTCAGGTGATCACATGATGACATTACTCAATGAGATTTTAGATTACTCAAAAATTGAACAAGGGCATGTTGAGTTTGAAAATAAGCCTTTCCCAATTGAGTCGATTATCGGCAGTATCAAGAGTGTTTATCAAACTCTATGTGCAGAAAAAGGTCTTCGCTTTAGAGTCGTCTCGCATTTACCAACGGGTCGTTGGTACAACAATGACAAAGCCCGTTTGCGTCAAGTACTGTTCAATCTACTCAATAACGCTGTTAAGTTCACCGATCGTGGCATCGTAGAGGTAGAGCTAGCCGAGAAATCGAGTAAGGCAGGCACCAAGCTGATACTAAAGGTAAAAGATACAGGAATTGGTATTTCAAAAGAGGCACAAAAACGCATTTTTCGTCCTTTTGAGCAAGCGGAGTCATCAACGACTAGACGGTTTGGTGGTACAGGGCTTGGTTTAGCAATAGTCAAAGAAATCGCGGAACATATGGGTGGGCAAGTGGTTGTAGAGAGTCAGGAGGACGCTGGAACGACTTTTACTGTCGAAATTGCCCTTACACCTTGCAAGCCGGGTAAAGTAGAGTCAATCAATACACATAAATTGAACTGTAAAGGGTTGAAAGCACTCATTGTTGAAGACAACCGAACAAATGCGATCATTATGGAAACTTTCCTCCGAGCCAAGGGCTTTGAGTGCACAAGTGTCGAAAATGGTCAGCTTGCAGTCGATGAGGTTGCGATCAAACCATTTGATTTGATACTGATGGATAATCATATGCCTGTTCTAGATGGCGTTGGGGCCATATCAGCCATTCGAGCAATGAGTTCACCTGCTAAGTCGGTACTGATTTTTGGCTGTACAGCGGATGTGTTCAAAGAAACACAAGAACGTATGATTAATGTAGGAGCAGACCACATAATAGCGAAACCAATAGTGGAGTCTGAATTAAATGATGCACTGTATCTTCATGCGACACAGTTATATCAGTACCAATCGGACTTTGATGGAAATGCAGCAGATAGCTTTAATGCTGAAAAGTGGTTACTCAACTTCTATGTCGCTCTAGATAATGGACATCTTAATGAAGCACTTGAGGCTATTTCAGCGATCATTGCGGAGGCTCCCCTTGAACTCAGTGACGACGTTTCTTCAGTCGCTGAACGGATAAGAAGTAACTTAAAGCGTCAGCAATCCCCAGACCAAGATGATATCGATACATTAACGATTTTGCTGGCCTCACCATAACTGAATCAATATGGCGCAACTGTGAATTGTTCTTACTATTCATACGTCATCCAGCTTCGTGACAAACTCTTCTAACCTGCAATGAACAGGCTTGCAGTTTTACTTTTACGAGTAAAGCAGCAAGACCTTCTACTGTGATTATATCGGTAATACTCTGAATTTTCGCAGCTTGGTAGCATAAGCTATAGGAGTGACTGTTTACAGTCCGAGTTTTGTTCTAACTTTACGTCAAAATAATTATCGTAACCCCTTTTTATGTAAGTGAAATCCGTGTTTTTGTACCATTTTTACGTAATTTTAGGCGTTTTTACTCGTCATTGGTGAAAAAAACTACTTTTACTTTAAAAGTTGGTTATAAATTTACAACTTAATTTTAAATACAGAGCCATAAGCTAGTTTTTGTGTGTTCTAATTGCATCATTAACTGGCTTGGTATCTTTTTAGTGGTTAATAGTTTTATTATTTTTATTAATTGCAGTGTTTGATTTTAAGGGTTTTGTAAATGAAGTCTCGTGGACCATTTTGTATTCGTCACGCCGCAGCGGATACCTTTGCTATGGTTGTTTTTTGCTTTATCACAGGGATGATTGTCGAGATTTTGATTTCAGGGATGACATTTGAGCAATCTCTAGCATCGCGTACGCTATCGATTCCAGTGAATATCGCCATTGCTTGGCCGTATGGGGTTTTTCGTGATTGGGTGCTGCATCAAGGTAGTAAGGTGTCACCGTCTTCCTTTATGAAAAACATCTCTGATCTGGTCGCTTATGTACTATTTCAATCTCCAGTTTATGCGGGTATCTTATTCGCAGTTGGCGCGTCTACAGATCAAATTGTGACCGCGGTGGCAAGTAACGCTGTTATTTCTTGTGGCATGGGTGTGTTGTATGGGTACTTCTTGGACATGTGCCGCCGTTGGTTCCGTGTTCCCGGTTATTCTCAAAGCATCTAAATGCCCCAGTTTTGCTCAATTTAGTTACTTAGTGAGCAATCGATTCGAAAAGGGCGCTTTTTTTTATGTTTAGCCTTGACCATCAGGCACATAATCATTAAATTAGCGCCTCGTTAGCCAATGATGCTAACCAAAATTTGATTCGGTGAGTTGTCCGAGTGGCTGAAGGAGCACGCCTGGAAAGTGTGTATACGGCAACGTATCGAGAGTTCGAATCTCTCACTCACCGCCACATTCTAAAAGGTCTGATTTATCAGGCCTTTTTTCGTATCTACACTAAAGTAATGCGTCATTGAAAGTACACAAGAGTGCTCAAGGTGCAAGCGCCATTCTATCTACAAGCCAACTATTCACATCTCACCTCGATACAACGCCAAAATTGAAGATGCTATACAGAGGCCGCCATAATCTGATTGGTGCGGGTTAGCCTATCCGCTTTAATCTAGAATTTAGCAGCCATATCACATGAGGTATGAATACGGCCACAAGAATGAACGTAGTGCTACTAGATGCTAAGCAAAACAGCCATGAACACGAATACAACAGCAATCATACCAAAGAGATCTGTGTTTGGATTGAGGTCATCAGGGTTAAATTTTTCAATGCTTTGCGTCGTTTTGCATCTTATCTTCATGTTCTTGTCCTTATTTCATGTACGATTTCAACAGCAACATAACATGCAATTGAGTGTTCACAAGTCATAAAAAGCATAAGTATACTTGTACCTCATTGAGCGCAAAAAATACTCAAAGCGTTTTAAAGTGGCGGTCTACCTTTTGTAACATCAAATATTCTTTCTGTTTTTGTGCCTGTATCGCTATAGTTGAGAAACGGTTATCTCGTTCTAGTTAGGAACAAACTACTGGCTGCCGCTACATTCTCTCAGCGTTCCCACTCAGTCGCCTTGGGTAGATACTTTAGTCGTTGAGTACTGCAAAAAAACGCCGCATGAGCAGCGGCGCTTTGTTGAGGAATTCCCTTTCCTACTTGTAGCTAAGTTCTGTCGCTTTGCCTTTGAAGATCCGGTATACCACAAAGGTGTAAAGCAATATCACCGGCATAACAATCATCACACCGTAGCCCACGATTATTAATGTCGCAGGTGAGGAGGCCGCTTGTTGTGCGGTCATCAACCCCGGCACAACTTCTGGGAAGAAACTATACGCAAGCCCGAGAAAGCTCAACGCGAAAATGACGGTGACACCAAAGAAAGGCCAGCGCACACCCAGATCATTCACCATTGGAACCTGACGCAAATAGCGATCAACTAGGAAGATGGTTGCCAATACAATTAACGGAACTGGGGCAAGCAACAAGATTTCTGGGAAGCTGAACCAACGCAAGGCAACTTGTTGATTTACAATTGGGTTTACAACGCTAACCACCAAGATTCCTAAGGCTGCTAACCAACCAGCACGGCGAGACCAACGGGCCGAGCGTATTTGCAAATCACCTTCCGTTTTTAGTACTAACCATGCGCCACCGATGTAAACGTACGCCGCCGCTACACAAAGTGCGCTTAACCAAGCAAAGCCAAATGCTTCGGTTGATTGTTCAAATCCCATGATGTAACGACCCACCATGTAACCCTGAGTTAGTGCGGTGATTAGCGAGCCAATTCTGAAGCACCAATCCCAATGAGGTTTATGATCCGAGTTCGCTTTGGCTCGGAAATCGAACGCCACGCCACGCATTATCAGTGCGATAAGCATGATGGCGGTCGGCATATAGAGCTCCGTTAAAATCAAACTGTGAGCGGTAGGAAAGGCAATCAACAAAATACCAACGGCTAACACCAGCCACGTTTCGTTCGCGTCCCAGAAAGGGCCGATAGAGGCTATCATTCGGTCACGTTGCGCTTCATTATCACTTGGTAAAAGGATACCGACGCCAAGGTCGTAGCCGTCGAGCACAGCATACATAAAGACCGAGAAGCCAAGCAGCAGAAGATAAATTTCTGGTAGATAGTCGAGCATGATTAGGCCTCTTGTTGTGTCAGTGGGACTTCATGGGCTGCAATGTCTTTGCGCGCCAAATAGAATAGGGTATGGATGTACGCAACCAGCAATGCAGCATAAATGGCTAAGTACATAATGAGCGAAGTCATCACGCTACTGCTCGCAACCGTGGTGACGGCTTCGGATGTTCGCAATACACCGCTGACCAACCAAGGTTGTCGACCAATCTCAGTAACATACCAACCCGCCAGTGTGGCTATCCAGCCAGAGAACGTCATGGCTAATACCGTGTACAGGTAAGGTTTAGGTAGCGCTTTTTTACGTGCTAGCTTCACCGCGCCATACCAGCTAACAAGCAACATAAGGACACCAACACCAACCATCACGCGGAAGCCAAAGAACAAGGGCTTCACTGGCGGGTGGTCAGGTGCAAACTCGTTAAGTCCTTGGATTTCCCCATCTAAGTCATGCGTAAGAATCAAACTCGCCAGCTTTGGGATGCCCACTTCAAAATCATTGCTGCTAGTTTCTTCATTTGGCATCGCAAATAGTAGAAGAGGTGCGCCTTGCTCGGTCTCCCACACGCCTTCCATCGCTGCGATTTTTGCAGGTTGATGTTCAAGCGTGTTTAACCCGTGAAGGTCACCGACAAAGATTTGTACCGGGATGAACCCAGCCGCCGCGAACAGCGCGACTTTTAGGCCAAGTTTGGCTGAGCGGTGATCTGGCTTTTTCATTATTTGATAAGCTGAGATACCCGCAATCAAGAAGCTGGCAGTCAGCGCCGATGCTAATAGCGTGTGCAGAAGACGGTAAGGTAAAGAAGGATTGAAAATAACTTCCTTCCAACTGGTTACATGAACAATGCCGTCAATCACTTCATAGCCACTTGGTGTGTGCATCCAGCTGTTAAGCACTAGAATCCAAAACGCGGACATACTTGTCCCAACAGCAACCAGAACGGTGGCGAGAGTATGAACCCATTCCGGTACTCGTCCTCGTCCAAAAAGCATTACACCCAGGAAGGTGGCTTCCATAAAGAAGGCGGTCATCACTTCGTATCCGAGCAATGGCCCTGCTACGTTTCCGACTCTTTCCATAAAGCCTGGCCAGTTGGTACCAAACTGGAAACTCATCGTAATGCCGGATACCACACCTAAGGCGAAAGTAAGAGCGAATATCTTGACCCAGAAGTAATAAACATCGAGCCATACGGGAGCTTGTGTGCGGTTATATCGCCACTTGAAAAACACCAACATCCATGCCAACGCGATGGTGATGGTCGGGAAGAGAATGTGAAAGCTGATATTGGCCGCGAACTGGATCCGCGACAGCATGAGGGTATCTAACATCTTGGTTCCTCAAAAACGTGCCATACTAAAAATCGTGTCTATCTGTAATTTAGTTACGAAAAGTCGGGCAGTTTGGATTCATGTATCGAGAAATACAGGTGATTCTGTTTTCTTCTAACCATGATTTATATCAACTAAGGGAAAGAAAGGAGTGTAGGAAATTGTCTCAAAATGCCACTAATAGTCGCGAGAAGTGAGTAAAAGAAAGCAAATGTAACTGAAGGAGCATGGATTAAGATTAGTTCGAATTATCCTTATGATGGTTTCGATAATCCTGAAATAAAATTACAAAAACAATATTTTTAGTAAGGAAAATTGCCTTGCCTTCACTTTGAACCTCCATACTATTTATACACTAGTCATGTCGAGAACATCTCAAACACAGCAAACTTACTGGCAGTTAAGGTGGGAAACTTTAGCTAATTGATAAACTTAAAATTGCACTGCTAATGACATATGCATCATAAGTTCGTTAGCACTCGACCAGAAGTGCGATAGGCTACATTTTTATACTAGCGAACGACTTGGCGCTAGGTAATTCGGCTTTCACTAGATCAACAAGTCGACTGTGGACCATTTTCGATTCCTGATGAGTTTCAATCCAAACTGACACTTACTTTTCAGCAAGTGTGCTAGTGTCTTTCTTGTTATTTATTAAATAATTAATAAATGCCGATCTGGTAAAGAGAGTTGTGGACAGCTATCTCGAGCAGTAGACTGGCGCTAGCCAGAGAGTCTGACTTTGAGGGAGCATTCTACATGAATCTTGGATTCTGCCACCGCAAAGCTGATATTGAATTTGATGGAGATGGATAATGAACGACAGTTGGGCTAATTTCTTTCCTTACTTTGCTGGAGCTTTTAAGCTTATTGTATTAGGGATAGGAGCCTACTTAGCCATTAAATGGCATTTTGACGAAGAGCGAAGGGTAAGAGAAGCGGAAGGTGTGGTGTTTGATAACCCAAGTCTCATGAAAAAGTTTGCGAAGACGCTAACTCTGCCATTCCTTTTGTGTCTTCTAGTTCTTCTTGTTATATATGCTACCAACTGGTTCCTGTACTGACAGCGTTATTGTTTGTTGTAGTAAAGTTGAATGCTGCCACCTCTGAGAGTCGAGCCGTAGTTGAAGTTAACGCCTATGCCGAAATTGTCCAACCAATCAAAGGGCTTTGGTGCATAAAATAGCCATCCTATAGAAGCTTCGTAGTAATGCGGACTTCCCAGTTCATCGCTTAAATCATGCGAAAGGTCGACTCTTTTAATCCCAGTAAATAAAGCTTGCTCACCGTGATAAATATTGTAGTAACCAGTGATTTCATTAGATAGGTACCAACCTTTAGGGTTGCCTATATTGCCGTTATTTGCGCTTCCCCAGCTGTGCCCAATGAATGAATTCAATGTCGAACTGGCATGCCATTTCCCCCAACTTGTGGGAGACGTGTATTTGGCTTTAATGGATGGTTGAACTATTGCCGCCCATGCTGAAACGTTAACGGCACGGCCGTCTAGGATTCTTCCAATGATGGAGGAAAGTTTATTATCGGTAGAGAATGAGTTTTCATAACGCATAAGGTGAGTCGTCGTTCTGGTGCTAAGGGTGACGTTTTCACTTGCTTTGTATAGATACCCATAACCAATCGATGCACCGTATGTCCTTTCCTTGAGAAGATCCTTACTTGTGCCGAATAGTTTGAGATCATTCTCTGTTTGTATCGTAAATGCCTTAAACGACAGCTCATGTAAATCCTCGCTGCCCTCTATGTCAAAGTTAGTCGTGTAAGGGAGAACATATACGGATTTGCTTCGACGTTCATTGATTGACTCGTCAGTCCCGAACTCTGGGTTGGCGGTATCAAATAATGCATTCGGATCAAAGTCGCCAATACCAAACGCAATTGCGTCAGTATCGGACAGCAACACCGCGATAGAAAAACGTTGTTGAAGAAGGTTGCTAATTTCCTTATCTAGTGGATCCGCATGAGCAGTATGAGGTAGAGAGAGTAGGAGAGCGAGCGAAACGACTCGCCACTCCACTGAGGCGAAGTTGGGTTGGAACATTTTGGCTCTTTCAAATGGTTCATGCATGGAGTTTTTGGACGTACCGGTACGCTAACATTAGTTTAATCGTTGAATGGTCGGTGTAACTTTGAGAAATCTATGTTTTCTCATATTGATGTGAAAAAGTTCCTTAAACGAGTTTAGCTTCAATGTGTATGCTGCACCAGATTTGTTTAGCAACATCATTCTTTTCTGAAGATGTAGCAAGACTTTGTGACTAGGTTGCATTATTTTCTTTAATGCGTCTCTTGAGAGGAAAATAGCAAACTTTTTTATTGCCTTGGCGCTCAAGAAAATCTGAATCGTTCACTGTGCTACTGGTTAACTTCGAAAACTTGTAAGCATCCTGTCTGCCAACATCACGACTAACATCATCAAGGAGTACCCTTAAATACGTCAGATAAACAATGGTTTTTTTGAGCTTTAGAAGAAATGTTCGGACCTTTGCATATTCCGCGGTGGTGCTCAATCCAAGAACTGTGTTTTGTATGTGTTCTCAGTAAATCATTGAGTCGATCTATTCTTCAAAATGTGGTCCCTTTTAATTCACTTTCTGTTACATATTTTTCGTTTTGAAAGAGCATTTTAATTTGCATCTTTTGAAAAGATCTCTTTGTTAAATTTTGTATAAAATCAACTAATTGTTGAAATTAGAACCCTTGTCAAAAAGTCATTAGATTTCATGTTGAATAGCCTCTTTTACCTAATAGTATACTCTATTTGTTTGATATAATTTCCGGCAGTTTGTATACCATAAATAAAGAGAGTCTATTCATGTTCCAGAACTTAACGATCAAGCAGAAGATAGTGATTCCGCTGTCATTGATTATTGGATTGTTTATTGTGAGCTCTGTATTAAACGTTATGACAAGTTGGAAGCAATCTGAATTGAGTGAGACACTCAACGAACAGATCGTGCCGAACTTATTAACGATTGAGGATGCTTATCGCGATCTTTACCAAGCAACATCTGCAATCCAAGGTGTTGCACTTTCTGATACTCAAACCGATATTGATCACCACATCGGTGAATACAAAGACAACGCATACAAAGCGCTGCCGCGTATGGAACAAATGATTGAGCTATCGCAAGCCGGTGTGACGCCTTCTACACATGGTAATGAAGTTCGAACGCTTGTCTCTTTGGGTGAAAAATGGTTAGCAAGTTATGAGGCGATGCTACGTTTACCTCAATCTCAATGGCGTGGTTACTACAATGAGCACAAACATACCTTTGAAGACCAATTTATCGAGGTTAGAGCGCAGCTTAACGTTGTAAAAGATGCAATAGAAGAAAAGCAAAGCCAATTGAAGGACGAAATATCAGCGGCTGCAACAAGAGCAGAACTCATTCTTGAAGCGGGCATTGTGATTGTTATTCTGGCCGCTATTGCGATGGCGTTTTTGTTGTTGCAAACGGTTGTGAAGCCTATCAATGATATTAAAAATGCGATGACAGAAATTGCGTCCGGTGAAGGTGATCTAAGTCAGCGAATCGATGTAAAAACACAAGACGAAATTGGCAATTTAGCAGACGCATTTAACCAGTTTGTGTCCAAAATTCAAGTGACAGTCGCTCAGGTAATTGAAAGCTCAAATACCCTACGTAACGAAATGGCAAATCTTAGCTCGTTGACCAAGACCATCGCGAACTCGACCGTTTCTCAGCAAAAAGATAGTGAGGCGGTAGCGGCGGCAGTGCACGAAATGCAAGTCACCAGCAGAAATGTAAGCGATAGCGCTAACGAAGCCGCGGTTGCGAGCCAAACAGCGAATGATGAACTTACCAATACCAATGTTATTTTGGATCAAACGGTTAGCTCAATTCGCAGCCTCGCAAGTGAAATCGAAAGCGCAAGCCACGTCATTAACACATTGGATCATGATGTGAGTAACATTGCGTCCGTACTGGATGTAATTCGTGGTATTGCCGAGCAAACAAACTTATTAGCGCTTAACGCAGCCATTGAAGCGGCTCGCGCTGGAGAGCAAGGGCGAGGCTTTGCTGTGGTAGCGGACGAGGTTCGTTCTTTAGCCAGTCGTACGCAACAGAGTACGGGAGAAATCCAAACCATGATTGAAAAGCTACAATCTGGTGCAGGACAAGCTGTAGAAGTGATGCGCGGTAGCCAAAATAGCAGTGATGAAACGATCAAGTCCGCTGGCCGAGCGAGTGAATCCCTTTCTGAAATCTTGAACGCGATTTCACGTATGAACGAGATGAATACACACATTGCAACGGCTGCGAGCCAGCAAAGTACAGTAAGTGACGAAGTAAATAGCAACGTACAAGGCATTGCAGACAGTAGCACTTCAATTGTGGAAATCGTAAACCAAGCGCAAGCTTCTTTAGCCATGTTGTCAGAGCAAACTCAACGTTTAGATCATCAGGTCAGTCAGTTCAAAGTATAAGCTGAGAACAGCAATCTCACTGACGAAATAACCCGCTTCTTAGCGGGTTATTTTTTAGATAAGTGGCGAACCTGACTTGTGAAATTTCGACTATATTTACATTCCTTTCTCACTTTAGTTCGTATACCAGAGTGGGCAAATAACCCTAGACAGCGGTAACAAACTCTGTACAGCGTGATGATGCTTTTATCATCACTTTTGCTGCTTTTTAACCATTGCAATTGCACACAGGAAAATGTGATTTCCAACCCAAAATCTTCAAATTTGAGAACTTCATAACACCTTTACCATAAACGTTTTTCGTAAGCGTATAGAACTGTAAATTTTGTTGTATGTACAACACTGGGTATTTATCATCCTAATTAATTTGTTCTGGATATACATCCATTAGTCATTATTAAGTCATTCTAGAAGCTTTTAATAAGGAATCTTGAAGGCTTGTCGGTAGATAAGAGAGAAAAATTCATGAGACGTAAAACCACGCTATCTCTGCTGATTGCGTCGAGCCTTTTTGTGGTTGGATGTCAACCTAGCGAAGAAGGATCGAGCCAAGGTGGTGGTCCTGCGCCCACAACCGAAGTAGAAGTGTTAACAGTCCAGCCAACGCGCCAAGCATTGACAGTAGAGTTGCCGGGTCGTAGCCGAGCATTCAAAGAAGCGGAAGTTCGTCCGCAAGTCACTGGCATTATTTCGGAGCGAAATTTTGTTGAAGGTGGCCTTGTTGAACAAGGACAGTCGCTATATCAAATTGATGATTCATCATTTCAGGCGGATTTGCTGAGCGCTGAAGCGGAATTAATCCGTGCGCAAGCTGCGGCAGAGTCGACCTATGCCACGGTGAAGCGTTACAGAACCTTGATCACCAAAAAATCCATCAGCCAACAAGACTTGGATGAAGCAGAAGCGGCATACAAAGAAGCGAAAGCGCAGGTCCTAGTCGCAAAAGCCAAGATCAACACAGCAAAAATCAACTTAGATTATACGCAAGTCAAAGCTCCGATTAGCGGAGTGATCGGTAAATCGAGTGTGACAGCGGGTGCGTTGGTTACGGCTAACCAAGCTGCCAAATTAGCGACCATTCAGCAGCTTGACCCTATCAATGTTGATATTGTGCAATCATCCGCGCAACTGCTGCGTTTGAAAGCATCACTCTCCCAAGGCCATATGCAAGAAGATGACTCTGCGCAAGTTACATTGATGCTTGAAGATGGCAGCACTTACGAACACAAAGGCACAATGAAATTTACTGAGGTCAATGTGAACGAAAGTACGGGCAGCGTGACGCTTCGTGCCGAATTCCCAAACCCTGACGGTTTGTTGCTACCTGGAATGTTTGTTCGTGCGACGGTCATTACTGGTGTCGACCCTGATGCGATTCTAATACCACAAAATACGGTATCTCGTGATGCGACAGGTAAAGCGACAGTGATGACGGTTAATGGCGAGAACAAAGTGGAAGCGAAACCAGTGAAGACTGCTGAAGCGATCAATAGCCAATGGCGCATTATTGATGGTTTGAACGCGGGTGATAAAGTCATTACCGCCGGTTTACAAAAGGTAGGGCCAGGCAGTTCGGTAACTATCCAAAACGGTGAACAGGAGTAATCATGGCACGATTTTTTATCGATCGTCCGGTATTTGCTTGGGTTCTCGCGATTCTAACGATGTTGGCGGGGGTAATGTCATTATTCAATTTACCCGTCTCGCAATACCCAACGATTTCACCGACGACGATCACCATCAGTGCTCGCTATCCAGGTGCATCAGCAAAAACCGTTGAAGACTCGGTAACGCAGGTTATCGAGCAAAACATGACAGGATTAGATTACCTTCGCTACCTATCATCGAGCAGTGATGCATTTGGTAATGCGACAATTACCCTGACGTTTGATAGCGAAGCTGACCCTGATATCGCGCAAGTACAGGTGCAGAACAAACTGCAATTGGCATTGACTTCATTGCCGATGGAGGTACAAAACCAAGGTATTGTCGTCAATAAATCCAATACGGCATTTCTCATGGTTGTCGCAGTTTATTCTGAAGATCCTGACTTTACAGAAAGCGATATCGGCGACTTTGTTGTAACGAATATTCAAGACCCGATAAGTCGTGTAACTGGCGTAGGACAAGTGCAGGCGTTTGGTGCGCAGTATGCAATGCGAGTTTGGCTGGACCCTTTTAAGCTTACGCAGTTCAACTTGACCGCGATCGACGTAGCAAATGCAATCAGTGAACAGAACGCGCAAGTTTCTTCAGGTCAACTTGGTGCGGCACCTGCGCAGGAAGGCCAGTTGTTGAATGCAACGATTTCGTCTGCAAGTCGTTTGAGTAGTGTAGAAGAGTTCCAAGACATCATTCTTAAGTCCGACGCCAGTGGTTCGAATGTTTATTTGAAAGATGTAGCTCGCGTTGAGCGTGGTGCAGAAAGTTATGATATTCGAGGCCAATATAATGGCTTCCCAGCATCGGGGTTAGGTATTTCATTAGGTACTGGCGCAAACGCGCTTGAGACAGCCAATGCGGTAAAAGAGCGCTTAGAACAACTGAGTGCAACGTTCCCAGAAGGGTTGCAGATTGCTTACCCATTTGAAACAACGCCATTCGTCAAAGCCTCGATTCAAGAAGTGGTTAAAACGCTATTAGAAGCTATTCTTCTTGTGTTCTTAATCATGTACCTGTTCTTGCAGAACTTCCGTGCGACGATCATTCCAACGATCGCAGTGCCTGTCGTATTGCTCGGAACCTTCGCTATTTTGTACGCGACTGGATTTAGCGTAAACACGTTAACCATGTTCGCGATGGTTCTGGCTATCGGTTTGCTGGTGGATGATGCCATCGTTGTGGTGGAAAACGTCGAGCGTGTGATGCATGAAGATGGGTTGGAGCCCAAAGAAGCGACCAAAAAATCGATGGGACAGATTACTGGTGCCCTGATTGGTGTCGGTTTGACGCTTTCTGCGGTATTCGTCCCTATGGCGTTTATGTCTGGCTCTACAGGGGTTATTTACCGTCAGTTTTCAATAACTATTGTGGCGGCTATGACGCTTTCCGTTTTGGTTGCGATAATTCTGACTCCAGCATTGTGTGCTACGTTGCTGAAAAAAGGCGATGCTGAGCTTCTAGAGAAGAAAGGCTTCTTTGGCTGGTTTAACCGCAAGTTTGATGCGATGACAGCAGGCTATGAAACCGGCGTTGCCAAACTTCTAAAACGCACAGGTCGCATGTTGGTTGTATTTTTGGCAATGAGTGCAGGTGCTGGCTGGTTATTTATGAACCTTCCAACGTCATTTTTGCCAGATGAAGACCAAGGCACAGTATTCTCAATGGCTATTTTGCCGCCTAACTCAACACAAGAACAGACGGAAAAAACACTTGAGAAAATGCGTGACTTTTACCTAGTAGACGAAAAAGACAATGTAAAATCCGTCTTCTCCGTTGCTGGATTTAGTTTCGCAGGTCAAGGCCAAAACATGGGGATGGCATTTATCGGTTTGAAAGATTGGTCTGAGCGTGAAGCGCCTGGCGCCGATGCAGCTTCCATTACAGGTCGAGCGATGGGGTACTTCTCTACCATTAAAGAAGCTTTGGTGTTTGCGTTCGCCCCTCCAGCGATTCAAGAGCTAGGTAACTCGACAGGTTTCGATTTCTATCTCCAAGACTCGTTGAATAAAGGGCACGATGCATTAGTTGCGGCTCAAGGGCAACTTCTGGGCATGGCAGCACAAAACCCGAAACTTGTCGGTGTTCGTCCAAACGGTCAGGCAGATGCGCCAATGTACAAAGTGAACATTGACCACGTCAAACTTCGTGCTTTGGATGTCAGTATCAATGACGTAAACCAAATCCTGTCAGCTGCATGGGGCGGGGCTTACATTAACGATTATATTGACCGCGGTCGTGTGAAGAAAGTGATGGTGCAAAGTGATGCGGAATACCGCATGCAGCCAAAAGACTTCGATTCATGGTACGTACGCAACGCTAAAGGAGAGATGGTGCCTTTCTCTGCTTTTGCGAGTGGCGAGTGGACCTATGGTTCTCCTCTTTTGCAGCGCTTTGATGGTTTGCCAGCAATGAATATTCAAGGCGGTGCAGCTCCTGGTGTAAGTACTGGTGAAGCCATGGAAGAAATTGAAGCAATGGTAGAAAAGCTACCGGAAGGCTTCACGGTGAACTGGAATGGTATTTCGTATGAAGAGCGCCTTTCCGGAAACCAAGCGCCGATGCTATATGCGCTATCTATCCTCGTCGTATTCTTAGTTCTTGCCGCTTTGTATGAAAGTTGGTCAGTACCTTTCGCCGTGGTGTTAGTTGTTCCTCTTGGTGTGCTTGGTGCTGTGCTTGCGGTAATGACGCGCAGTATGGATAACGATGTGTTCTTCCAGGTGAGCTTATTAACTACGGTCGGCTTGGCAACCAAAAACGCCATTCTGATTGTTGAGTTTGCAAAGGACTACTATGAGAAAGGCGCTGGGCTTATCGAAGCAACCTTACATGCTGTTCGCGTTCGTCTGCGCCCAATTATCATGACATCGCTTGCTTTTGGTTTGGGTGTGGTACCACTTGCTATCAGTTCAGGTGTGGGATCGGCAGGTCAAAACGCAGTAGGTACCGGCGTACTTGGTGGCATGATCAGTGCCACGATATTGGGTATATTCTTCGTCCCAATCTTCTTTGTAGTGGTTGAGCGATTGTTTGATCGACGTGCGAGAAAAGAGTCGGAGGCAGAGTTGTCTGAGACCAGCACTAAACCCACTCAGCAAAGCGAGTAGGACTTGGTTGTTTTAACTGAGTTATACTAGTGATAATAAACACGATTAAAGGGCGCTTCGGCGCTCTTTATTTTATGTTTTCACTTGGTGGTTACCGTCTATGACGCGAGCCTGAAAGACGGCGTGTTGTGTGCAGTATCAGCACAGCCTTTTCGGCCGAATGAAAGCCTAAAGAAGAAAAACGACGATGAAAGATCAGAAAATTTCCCCAATTTCCGTTTTGGATCAAAGCCCTATGTTTGTCTGCGGTGTGATGCAGCGCATGTACCGCAATCGTGCCCAAGCCGAGCTGTCTCGGCAAAATTTGATGACACTAGAAATGGCAAGTGCACTGGCCGCTTTAGAAGAATTTCAACCTATGAGCCAGCAAGCGTTGGCTGATGCGGTTCGAACTGAGCGAAGTGTAGCAAAGCGGATGGTGGACAATCTGGAAAAGAGAGGGTTTGTTCAAGTTTCTAAAAGTAAATCGAATCAGCGCCTTAAAATGCTAAGCATGACAAAAGAGGGAGCAAATGCTTTAAAGCAAGTTCATCAAATCATGACGAATTTACAGAAAGAGTTTTTTTCTTGTTTGTCGGAATCTGAAGCGAGTGAATTTTTTCGTCTGGTAAGAAAGCTCACTTTTGCGAATCACGACCAGTAACTGACATCAATGCCGTTTAGCGTCTTTATTTTATCGCGGACCAATTACATTAAGCTGTAGAACTTAAGAAATAGGATGCCCAACGTACAGGTCACGGTAGAAAGCACCGTAGTGAGTGCGATGATATTTGCAGCTAACGTGGCATTGCCTCCCATGGAACGCGCCATGACATAGCTGGCAGCAGCGACTGGAGAGGCGTTCATAAAGAAAAGAATACCTAGCTCAATTCCTCGAAACCCTACTAAGTAAGCTCCCATGGTGATGATGACTGGCGCTACGATGAGCTTGTAACTGCTCGCAAACCAAGATGGACCTTTCTCTTTTCTCATCAAGCTAAAGTCAAGTGAGCCACCCGTACACAACAGCGCCAAAGGCAATGTCATTTTGGACAAGTAGTCTCCTGCGTCAATAACCACATTCGGTACTGGAATAGCGAGTAAATAAAAAGCCATTCCTAGAACAATGGAGATTATGAGCGGATTCCTAGTCAGTGTTCGGCCCATCATCTTTGCTGCTTGCGAGGCAGACGTTGCCCCCTTGGGCGATAAGCAAATTACCGCTTGGACGTTATAAATAAATGTGGTGACCGCGACATAGAGCGCTGCTAGCGCCACACCTTGAGAACCATACGCATTGGCAACGTAAGCGATACCAATAATACCTGTATTTGCTCGGAACCCACCTTGGATGAGAACGCCTTGGTCAGGCGATGCTTTGAACAGAAGTTTGACGGAAAGGTAGGTGAAAATGAAAAACGAAATACTAGCGATGACGCCGAAATTGACAAATCCACTTGCCGCGGAAAAGTCGTGTTCTGAAGCCACAATGCTGACAAATAACATTGCAGGCAAGGTAACTTGAAACACCAGTTTAGAGCCTACTTCGATAAAATTATCGTTGATTAGACCAAAGCGCTTAAAAAGAACGCCAAGTACCAACATCAAACAGATAGGTCCGGTTATCGACAAAGAGAATTGCAACTGATGTAAAACAGCTTCCATGTAAGTATCCGCAGCAAAAGAAAAAAGTGTTCCTGTTGCCTATTAAGCCACAAACCCGGAGGGTAGGACAGTAACGTGATGAAATTTTCTTCTGTTGTAGGTTCCGGAGTCATTTACACTCCAAGTTATGGACGAGGTCCCAATTTAACAAAGCGGTACTGGTCCTACGTGCGATATGTTGGTTAACTCGTTGTCGTGATGCATCCACATGCGTATTAGATGTGAGGGCTGGTCATCGTAGTTATGGATAGGAGTTCATCAATGAAAAGGAAACACAACAAAACTGTACTGTGTGCGTTTGTCTCTGGTTCGGTATTTGGTGCGGTTTTGGTCATTGCGATGTCTTTACCAATGTAATCCTCTTAATTGGCTGTTGGAACACTCACACTAATTCAGTACAAAACAGATTGAGTTCTGCGGTGTGTGCTGTTAGTTTAAAAAACATGAAAATACACGTTCGCCCTTCATTAACAACCTTCTCTTGGTGGCGCTCTAAATAGAGCGGCGCGGAATACTTACATTCTTAAGCTGCTGGATGGTAGCTAAGAGTGTTTGATCTTTTTATCTCCAGTAGCGATCTATTAAATACTTGGAGACAAATATGAATACCCATAAAAATACATCTCAGCGTGAAATTATACTTACCGGAGATCGAGCAACAGGTCCATTACACCTCGGGCACTATATTGGTTCATTGCAACAACGAGTCAAATTGCAAACGGAGCACGAGCAAACGATCTTGGTCGCGGACATGCAAGGGTTGACGGATAACGCGCATAATCCATCAAAGGTATCCTCTAATATTCTCAATGTCGTTGCAGATTATTTGGCTGTTGGTATCAACCCCACTCAAACTACGATCTCGTTGCAGTCTCAAATTCCAGCGTTAGCCGAGTTGACAATGTATTACAGTAATCTTGTTTCTATCGCACGATTAGAGCGAAACCCCACGGTTAAAAATGAGATTCAAAGTAAAGGCTTTGAACGCTCTATTCCTGCTGGCTTTTTAACATATCCAATTTCTCAAGCTGCCGATATTACGGGGTTTCATGCGACGCTAGTACCAGTGGGTGATGACCAACTGCCGATGTTAGAGCAAACTAATGAAATCGTGAGAAAAATAAACCATCTGGGTGGAAAAGAGGTTCTTAGGGAATGCCGTCCATT
Organism: Vibrio sp. Vb1554; assembly: GCF_033344235.1. Taxonomy (NCBI): domain Bacteria; kingdom Pseudomonadati; phylum Pseudomonadota; class Gammaproteobacteria; order Vibrionales; family Vibrionaceae; genus Vibrio; species Vibrio sp. Vb1554. The sequence goes on from NZ_JAWPOJ010000012.1 coordinate 74,498, forward strand.
ACTTAGTGATGCACCTCGTTTGCCGAGTACTGATGGCAAAAATAAGATGTCTAAAAGCATGGGGAATGCAATCAACCTAGGGGCGTCTGAAAAGGAGATTTCTGCGGCGGTGAAATCTATGTATACCGATCCCAATCATCTGAAAATTGAGGACCCTGGCCAAGTCGAAGGGAATATTGTATTCATCTACCTCGATGCTTTTCATCCTGATAAAAATTATGTCGAACAGCTAAAAGACCATTATCGACGAGGTGGGTTAGGTGATGGTTTGACCAAGAAAGTGTTAGAAGAATGCTTACAAGAGATGCTTCGCCCTATTCGAGAAAAGCGCGCTATGTATTTGAATGATAAAGCGCAGCTGATTGATATTTTAAAACAAGGTAGTGAGCGTTCTCGCGAGAAAACCGAAAAAGTGCTATTTGATGTGAAAGATGTATTTGGTTTAAATTTGTTCTGAATTAAAAGTAGAGAGTTGAACATAAGGCACGACGGCTGGTTAGCAACGTGCCTTTTTAAGTTCCCAGTCAGTCAAAGCGCATTGTTAAGAAGAAAAAAATTCACGACGAAAATCCGCGACTTCTTGTTGGTAATAGCTTTGCCATTCCGGTTCTGACAAATTTGAATGGCTAGAAGCTCTTTGCGTTCTTAGCTTGGACTCAAGTTGTTGTAATGCTTGTTGGTAATCTTTGACTTGTTTTTTTTGCTCTGTAATTTGCTGCTGACGAGCATGAATGTTTTTACTTTCTTCTTTCGTTAAGTAAGTTCGTTCTAGCTCTGCGATGAGCGCCAAGCGATCTGGTAGGCTCATACTATTAGGAATCAGGGTGACCGCACGCTCATATTTTTCCTGGTCGCTTGTTAGCCCGATAGCACCTGCATGTTCTTGCCAGTCAATGGTGAGTTGCTCGAAAGCTCGCAAAAAGTTATCTGGGCTTTGAGTGTCCAGCTTTTGGGCTTCTAAGTTGAAATCGTACAGCGCGAACTCATCCGCGAAAACAACATCAGCCAATTCTCCCCAGATGCTTCTTGCTTCGTTCTTCAGCTGTGCAATACGCGACGCCAGTGATTGTTGCTTATCAAATAACAAATTTCCTACACTCTCTTGCCATTGGCTGCTGAGCTGAGGGTAGTTCGCCAAAAGCTGGAATCGAGCTGAAGATAAATGCGCCTCAAACAAGGCGATCTGCTCTTCACAACTACGGTTCAACATACACTCATGCCAAAACGTCTCAAGTTCAGCGACAAGTTTCCTGCCTTTGAGTTGAGTTAATCGCTCAGTCGTTATTTGAACTGTGGAAGGGAGGTTAGCTGTTTGTGGTGAAGTATCCGTATCGGGCACGATGCTGCTTGTTTGTGGTGATGTACTGGAGACACTCTGATTTTTTGTCTTAGGGGAAGGAGAGGAAGCGAGCTCTTTTTTTTGAACATCGTGATTGAAAGTTAAAAATATCATGCCCGCCATAATGGCGGACATGATTATCAAAGCGATTTTCTTCATGGCTTGATTGTTGCGCTTACTGGGAAATGGTCAGAAAGGTTATAGTGTTTCCATAAACTCTCTGCGGTTGTGCGCGGCACGTCTACACGGTTGTCATTGAATGATTTCACCCCGTATTCACTACTCACCATAACATAGTCAAGGTATTCCACGTTTTCGCCACCTGATAACGCTTCACCTGCGAAGTTATTGATACGGGGATCAAAGGTTGACTCCGTGTAACCAGAGTAGTGAGGCTCTATGGCACTTAAGTTAGCGATCATTTGTTGGTAGTCACCAGGGAACTTTCTTTTGTTGACGTTAAAGTCGCCGCTGTATACCACAGTTTCGCTTGAAGGAATGTCAAGAGATTGGGCGAGTGCGCGGATTTGTTTGAACTGGCGCTGACGATACTCACGGGCGGTGTCTGTATCGAAAGATGCGGTATGGGTAGCAAACACATGGTAAGCCTGACCACCTTTAATTATTTCCGCATAATTTACGCCTTTATCGGCAAAGCAGTCTGTACCAGAGCAATCGGGAAAGACATATTGCGCTTCATTCACGATAGGGTAGCGACTAACTATGATTACGCCACCATCATGAATATTAACGCCTTCTTTATCTAACATCTTTGTTTGGTAAGGATATTCCTTGGCTAACTCACGTAAGAATGCTTCACGGCCGCTGGCAAACACCTCTTGCAGCGCCAAAACATCGTAACCTTTTACATGTTGAGGAATCAGTTCGTAACGATCTCCAATGTGCGATGCAATAGCCGTCAACGCCCAGATGTTATAAGTCATCAACTTAAGGTTTTGTTCTTCGTTGTCGACAGACTCCGCTACCTTGCTTGGCGTGATGGTGTAGTAAAGATCATCATATCGAGCGGTACTGTCTGACTTAAATGCCAGTTCGGTTTCTCTCGTACCAAAAGCGTTAGTGTTGGCACGATGAATGTTACGATCATCTTTGAGAGATAACTCGACATCGGCTGCGGATAAGCCGTATTCAATGGTCGAATTGTACCAATGGCCTTCCATTATTTGATTGAGTGTTATGCTTTCACCTTCGGGGCTAGAAACCACCGTTTCAAAACGGTAAGTTTGATTTGATTTCACGCCCTCCCAGCGGTTGAAGCTTAATACAGATTTAGTTTCCCACGGACCAAGTACCTGCACATGTTGTTGCCACTCGTCTCCGTATTGAAGCAAATCACTACCTTCATGTTTTACTTGAATAGTTAACGGTTGATCAGAGTTATTCGTTAGGTAAACGTCGGTATCTGCAATGCTGGGTAACGCTATCAAGCTACTTAATAAAAGGCTCCACTGCGAAAATTTCATCTTATTTTTCCATCATTTGAACTAGAGTAATCATTCTTGTTTATAAATGTTACTTGCACGTTAAATATGGATGACATCTAAGCCAGTGTTGAAAATTGTTATCAGAATGTGATCTTTATTCAATGGTGAGGGTGGAGGTATTGAGTGTGTTGCCGTTGAAGCGGTGGAAAATAATACCAACAGTCAACGAATTGCATTCACTGCAATCAAGCTGTCATCTTTGCTCTATAAGTTGTGCGGCGTCATTCATCTAGCCATATGGCTAGAACTCAAATTGATAGATGGAGCACCATGGCTAGAGCAGTAAATCCAACCGATGAAACCATCATTAAATTGTTACAAGAGCAAGGTCTGATTAGAAGTGAAGCAGAAGCGCGTTTAAAGAAAGAGGTGTACCGCTTGCAGCCTAATGAGATAGCAAAAGTAAAAAATTATGCCCAGCATTTTGGGATAAACGCGAAAGAAAAGCTCATCGATGAGATCTTGGATCTGCGCCGAGAAGCGCTCATGAAAAGATGTAGACACAATAAGGAGCATACGAGCCTATCTCTAAAATAGCATGTGATAAAACTATCAATTACTGGTCAAGATTTGATCTCTCAAGCCGATGTATATAAGAGCGTTCAATGATATCGAGCGAAAAAACAGTGTGTTTTAGAGGTTAAGCTTTCACTTAAGTGAGAGGTTTGGAAAGGCTGCGGGGAGAAAGTGCATGCGTATTAAAGACTTAAGTGTCGTAAAGAAAATATCGGTTAGTTATTTAACCGTTTTTGCCGTGTTTGGTTTAGTGTCAGTAATGTTGGTGCAAGGTTTGTTAACACTGAATAAAGACATCTCAGTGTTAACAGATAAAAGTTTACCTTCTGTTGCGATTTTGAAAGGTATCCAAGTTGATATTACTAAAGTGCGTAAAGATGAGTTCTCTTTATTGCCAAACGCAAATCACCCCAAAATTGGTGAGTGGTTAAAAGGCCTCGACCAATGGCGTTCTGATGTGCAGGCTGGTATTGCAGAATACGAAAAGCTCGACCTTAATAAGCGTGAAACGCAGTCTTTTAGCGTTTTTAAAGAAACTTGGAATCAATACATCAAAGAAACGAAGACTTACAACGCACTGCTAAGCCAAGGTGATGCTGAAAGTGCAAATGATGTGATTTTATCGAGTTTCGATACCTACTCAAAAGCGTTGAGCAGCTTGGATGATACCCTCGCGTTGAACGATGAGTTGGTGAATTTGATTGGTGAAGAAGTACAAAGTGAAGCGGCATTTACACAATACAGCGCTGCTGTTGGTGCGCTCGTCGTCGCATTGGTCATGGTAATGTCTGCCATGCTGCTTTCTCGAGTCATTTGCGGGCCTGTTGATCGAGCATTGGAATTCGCTTCTAAAATCGCCAAGGGTCAATTGAATAATCAAATCGACGAAAGTGAATTGAGCAAAGACGAGTTAGGAACGTTGCTTAAAGAGCTTGTCGGTATGCAAACAAACTTACATTCGCTGGTTTCTGAGATTAATGACTCAACGATTCAGCTAACGGCAGCAGTAGAGGAAGTGAGTGCTATTTCTTCTCAGACCGCCTCTGGTATGCAAAATCAACAAATTGAACTTAGCTCGGTGGCTTCTGCGATGACAGAGATGCAAGCTGCTGTAAGTGAAGTGGCACAAAATACCGAAGTTGGCGCAACCTCTGCTTATTCGGCTGCGGAAGTGGCAAAGCAAGGAACGGCGACGTTACAACAAACTATCGCAGTAATTGAGCGTGTATCACATACGATCCAAGAATCAGATGAACTGGCACGTGAGCTTGAATCGAGCTCAAACAATATCAATGTGGTCGTCGATGTGATCCGCGGGATTGCCGAGCAAACAAACTTGTTAGCACTGAACGCCGCAATTGAAGCCGCTCGGGCTGGTGAACAAGGACGTGGGTTTGCTGTTGTGGCAGATGAGGTTCGTTCTCTGGCGCAACGCACTCAAGACTCCACTTCACAAATTGTGGAAATTGTTAATCAGCTACAAGAGAGCAGCAGTAAAATAGGGCATTCAAGCCGTGATTGTCAGGAGGGTATTTCTCAGTGTGTTGAGCAAGTTAATGACGCTGATAGCCAGATAAAAGAAATTGAACATTCTGTCGATAACATAGCGCAAATGAGCACACAAATCGCAACGGCGTGCAGTGAGCAGAATTCTGTATCCGAAGAGCTGAATCGCAGTGTGGAGCATATTAATAGTGCTTCAACAGAGATGGCTGAGGGAGCTTCACAAACGGCTGTGGCTTGTCAGCAGATTAGTAGCCTAGCGCACAACTTGAAAACTCGAATGGGTTCATTCCAGCTCTAGTTGTTGTGTTTCAGCTTTATTCCTAACCTCATTGCTACAATAAATAAGCCGGACGAAATGTCCGGCTTATTTATTCTCTGTCTATATAAGTTCAGAGTATGCTCAACCTTGGGAGAATATGCTCGCTAGGCTGGGATACCACTGTGAAACTTAAAATCTGTATCTGGCGTAGAAATTAAATCTGCCTCTATACGTCCAAAGTAGGCGATGCGCTCGCTGATATCTTTGCCTGCGATTTGCTCCGCTAATACAAGATAATCCTGGTAATGGCGTGCTTCTGAACGTAATAAAGAAATGTAGAACTTTGCGATATCGTCATCCATATGTGGTGCTAGTTTGGCAAAACGCTCACAAGATCGAGCTTCGATGTACGCACCAATGATGAGTTTATCGATCAGCGTTTCCGGCTCATGAGTCTTCATATGCGAAATCAGTCCTTTAGCATAACGACTTGCTGGAATATTTTTGTACTCAATTCCACGACTTTCCATGATCTCTAAAACTTGATAAAAGTGGTGTAACTCCTCTTTTATCAAAAGCACCATCTTATCGATCAAATCTTGGCTATATGGTGAGTCGGACTTAGCCATGATTGCCTTAGAAATATTGCTCTTGCCTTTTAAAGTTTCCAATGAGCCTACGTTACGGTAAGCAAAATCTTCGTAGGGCTTAAACCAGTCAAGTAGAGCATGTGAACTGGATTGATCAACGGCATACTTACGAATTAAAAACATGGCAGATTGGCCAGCTTTTAGTTCGCACAGTAGGTGGTCTAACAAAATGGTTTGAAGGTTCTCTGGTTTCTTTGCTTCCTCTACCCATTCATCAGGTGTACTGCATTGCAGAAATTGGTTAATGGGAGCAAGAAGATCTTGATAGGCGTCTAGATTCATCATTTTAGTTTTAGTACTTCACATTTTTATTGGGCATATCCGTTGTCTTGCGGATAGAAAAAAGGCTGCAATTGCAGCCTTTCTTGACCTGAAGTGAATGTTACCACTTTTTCTTCTCGCCGAAGAGTGCTTCCATGTCATTGTCACGCTCTTTGTCAGCAATCTGCTGCATTTCAGCATCGCTTTTATCTTGGCGCTTTTTATCTAAGTCACCCAACATCTCTTCAAGCTTTTGTTTCGCTTGAATAGAATAAGGATCGCTCTTAGTGCTCAAAGCATCGATACCTTTACGCAGCAGTTGAAGCGCGGTGCCTGGTTGGCCACGAGCGATAGAGTCGTTTGCTCTTTTGATGACATTTTCAATGTTGATGCGAATTTGCATCGTTTCCAAGCGCGCATTTTCAGTGACGTAAGTCTGGGTATCCAATCGGCCTTTGTTGTGCTCGTTACGGATAGTGTCGCGAAGTCGTTTGACCAGCTTAAGCATGACGATAGCTTGTTTATCACTACTCGGCATCTTGAAAGTGGTACTCTCGCCAGTAGGACCATTCTCTTTTAGCTGAGTAATCTGCTGCTTCATATTTTCGATACGTTGAGCAAGTTGCTTGTTCTTCGGATCCAGCTCATGCATGCTCTCTAGCGCGTCAAGAATACGATTGTTTAGACACAGCAACAGCTCTTTACTAAAAGGGATATGGTGCGCATGACCAATCAACTCTTCAGTACCATCTATCAAGGCTACATATCGTGCTGATTCCTGCCTTTTTGCGGTTTCAACTTTAACCTTATATTGCAACATAATATTATAGCCTAGGATTAACACCAGTAGGATGGCTACCAAAGCGATTATTAAACCAATATTCATATCTTTGCGTCTGCTTTACTTTTCTGCGGCTAGCGTTAAAGAATACATGAATCTTATCTTACTCGGCACCTTATTTGTTTGATTATTTTGTCTCTCCCACGTTTTAGTTACTGATAGAAGTCACATCATAGAACTTCGGTCATTTATTGGCTCAACTTTGTGCATATTGTTTCTTGCTTGAAGATTATTAGTATGTGATTGAGGTATAAGTTAGAAATTGCTGTTCATTTCGATTTGAACGCGTTATAACTAATTATTATATCGCTCGCTTGAGTGGCCAATAAACTCTCTCATGAATAAGTAAGGGATTACGATGAAACTGCAGCAGCTGAAGTATATTGTTGAGGTTGTAAACCATAATCTGAATGTATCTGCAACGGCGGAAAGCTTATATACCTCTCAGCCAGGTATCAGTAAACAGGTTCGGTTGCTGGAAGACGAGTTAGGCATTCAGATTTTTGAACGTAGCGGTAAGCACTTAACGCAAGTGACGCCAGCTGGAGAAGAAATTGTACGTATCTCTCAAGAAATTCTCGCTCGTGTAGAAAGTATCAAAGCGGTGGCTGGAGAGCACACCCATCCAGAAATGGGGACGCTGAATATCACTACGACACATACGCAGGCTCGTTATGCACTGCCAGATGTCATCAAAGGTTTTACTTCTCGTTATCCAAAAGTGTCGTTACACATGCACCAAGGTACACCGTCACAAATGTCTGAGGCGATAGCTAAAGGCACAGCGAATTTTGCGATTGCGACAGAAGCGCTTCACTTATATCAAGATGCCATCATGTTGCCTTGTTATCACTGGAATCGTTCAATAGTTGTGCCTAAAGACCACCCACTAGCGAAGAAAGACAAAGTAACGATCAGTGATCTTGCCGCTTACCCATTAGTCACTTACGTGTTCGGTTTTACTGGCCGTTCAGAGCTGGATACAGCATTCAACCGCGAAGGTTTAACCCCGCGAGTGGTGTTCACTGCAACTGATGCAGACGTCATTAAAACTTACGTTCGTATGGGTATTGGTGTGGGTGTGATTGCAAGCATGGCTGTGGATGAAGAGCAGGACGGTGACTTGGTTGCAATAGATGCGAGCCATTTGTTTGGCGCGAGCACCACGAGCATCGGCTTCCGCCGTGGTACATTCTTACGCTCTTACATGTTCGATTTTATGGAACGTTTTGCACCGCACTTAACGCGTCCAGTGGTTGAGCAGGCGATTTCGTTGAAGTCTAATGCAGAAATCGAAGAGATGTTTAAAGACATCGAGCTTCCAGTGAGATAACACTTCATTGATGTTTCGATTCCCTCTACAATGCGCTCGTTGTAGGGGGAGCTATGAAAACGCAATTTCAGTTTATTAATGACTGCTTAATCGAGAACCAATCTTTGTGGCGATTCGAGCCTTTTAAAAGCAGCATTCACACATCATTACCTTGGCAGGAGCAACATCCTCGGCTGTGCCAATGGCTAGCGTCTCTTACTCCCTCTCAAATCGAAGAATACAAAGCAGCACCAGAACTCGCGTTAAAAGCACTTAGTCCGTTTTTGCCTGAGCTTGAACAACTCGCAGAACTGACTCATTTAGAGCTTTTGTCGTTAAACGGCTTGGAACTCGCTCGTGGTTTAGATAACGGTATTCCGGGACGTAAGTTGGAGCAAATTAGCTCGATGGGTGAAGCTGCAATTCAACAACACTGTGGCGAAGAATGGCTAGAATGGTGCTCAGGTAAAGGTTACTTGGGGCGAATCCTGACAACGCAAACCGATCAGCCTGTAACCAGCTTTGAATACCAACAAGCACTGTGCGATTCGGGGCAACAAGCAGCCAATGAACATCATTGGAAGATGACGTTTATTCAAGGCGACGCGTTTGATAGCAAAGCGAAAGCCGTGTTTAAGCCAACGCAACACGCAGTAGCACTGCATGCATGCGGTGACCTTCACGTTCGTCTAATGCAGTACGGCAGTGAAAATGGGATTGCTGCGATGACCATATCACCTTGTTGTTACCACTTGATTCAGTCGGAACAATACCAGCCGATGTCGGAATCGGGCAGGGCTTCTTCTCTCTCATTGTCTAAGCAAGAACTGCGTATCCCATTACAACAAACGGTGACGGGAGGAGAGCGCGTGCGTCGTCATCGTCAGCAGGAAATGATGTTTCGTCTTGGGTTTGATTTGATCACGCGACAAGCTTTGGGAATGGCAGAGTATCAGCCTGTGCCGAGTATCCGTAAGTCGCAATTAAGTGATGGTTTTGAATTGTTCTGTCGCTGGGCAGCGGAGCAAAAAGGCATTATTCTTCCTCAAGAAATCGATTTCTCTCATTTTGAAAAGTTAAGCGAACAACGCTTCTGGCAAATGGAGAGAATGAGCTTAGTGCAACTTGTTTTTCAACGTCCGTTGGAGATCTGGCTCGCATTAGACAAAGTGCTTTATCTTGAAGAACGTGGTTACCGTGTTAGATTGTCAGAGTTTTGCCCTAAATCGGTCACGCCTAGAAATATTTTAATTTGTGCATATAAGATTTAGTTATTCTTTATAGCCAAATACTCTATATGAAAAAGCCCACTTCAGTGTGGGCTTTTGTAAACAAAACGTGACAAGTTATGTTTTATTTTGTCATTAATTGAACATAGCAATAGCTTGAGTTGGTTCAACGTATTCCAAGTCAAAGCTTTCTGCTACTTCTTTACACGTTACTTTTCCGTGAATAACGTTTAGACCTTCAAGGAAGCCTTTATCTTCTAGAAGTGCTTCGCGGTAGCCTTTATTTGCTAACTTCACGATGTATGGAAGTGTAGCGTTGTTGAGTGCAAATGTTGAAGTGCGAGCAACTGCGCCAGGCATATTTGCTACACAGTAGTGAACCACTTCATCAACGATGTAAGTTGGATCTGCGTGAGTTGTCGCGTGTGAAGTTTCGAAACAACCGCCTTGGTCAATTGCCACGTCAACCACTGCCGCACCAGGCTTCATCTTAGCAATATGCTCTTTAGTGACCAGTTTAGGTGCTGCTGCGCCAGGAATTAGAACGGCACCGATAACAAGGTCCGCTTCTAGAACATGCTTCTCGATAGCGTCTTCAGTAGAATAAACCACTTTTGCGCGACCTTGGAATTCTTCGTCAAGCTTACGAAGTGTGTCTACGTTACGGTCTAGAATAGTGACGTCAGCGCGAAGGCCAACCGCCATACGAGCGGCGTTTGCACCAACAACGCCACCACCAACGATAACGACTTTTGCAGGTTCAACACCAGGTACGCCGCCTAGGAGTAGACCACGACCGCCATGCGATTTTTCCAACGTTTGCGCACCAGCTTGGATAGACATCCGACCTGCCACTTCTGACATTGGTGCTAACAGTGGCAAACGACCCATATTATCTGTTACAGTCTCATAGGCTATACAGACAGCTTTGCTCTTGATTAGCTCATCAGTTTGTGGAAAATCTGGTGCTAGGTGTAAATAAGTAAATAAAATTTGCCCTTCGCGGAGCATTGCTCTCTCTACTGCTTGGGGTTCTTTTACTTTTACAATCATGTCTGCTTGCGCAAATACGTCAGCAGCATGAGGGAGAATGGATGCGCCGACAGCGATGTAATCATCGTCTGAAAAACCAATGCCGGCACCTGCATTGGTCTCAACTAAAACTTGGTGACCATGTGAGATGAGTTCTCTCACGCTAGCTGGGATCATACCAACACGATATTCGTGATTCTTGATTTCCTTAGGTACGCCAATGATCATCCTGTATCCTCTTTCTATAATGGTTGTATTAACTGTTAGTAGGGTGTTATTGTCGAATTAATAACTAGTATAGTTATAGATTTGTAAAATTTGGCACCAAATATTAAAAAGTTGTAGTATATTTTTTTGCAAGGAAGTAATAAGGTGGAATAAAAAATGGCAGACAACTATAAAAAGCCGTCCAAGGAACTAGACCGTATCGACCGCAACATTCTTAATGAGCTGCAGAAAGACGGTCGTATTTCAAACGTTGAGCTTTCAAAACGTGTGGGACTTTCTCCAACGCCATGTTTGGAGCGTGTACGTCGCTTAGAGCGTCAGGGTTATATCACAGGGTATACTGCATTATTGAATCCGCAGTTCCTGGATGCATCACTATTAGTATTCGTTGAGATTACGCTAAACCGTGGTGCGCCGGATGTGTTTGAGCAGTTTAACTCAGCTGTTCAAAAGCTAGACGACATACAAGAGTGTCATCTTGTTTCAGGTGACTTTGACTATCTTCTTAAAACCCGTGTATCAGATATGGGTGCTTACCGCCGACTATTGGGCGATACGTTACTACGTCTACCTGGCGTAAATGACACTCGCACATACGTTGTTATGGAAGAAGTGAAACAATCTAACCAGCTTGTGATCAAAACTCGTTAATTTCTTGCAAAGAAAGCGGTATATGCTTCCGCTTTCGCCAGAGAGTAATTGGGTTTTTCTCCTTGATATGGTTAAATCAATTTACCGAGCGGCTTGATGCCGCTCGGAATGTTTTGCAATTTCCTATTTCATTTCCATATTCAAGTTGATTTATGTTCAAAGAGAACGCAAAGAAAGTCGAAACCATTATCAAAACCAGTGAAGAGCCCCAGTCTTCACGCTTAAATGGCTTCCAACGCTTAAAAGAGTGCTGCTTTATCGTTGGCGTTCTTAGCTCGGTATTGCTTGCGGTTGCACTATTTACCTTCAGTCCGGCCGATCCTTCTTGGTCCCAAACCGCATGGGGAGGGGATATCGATAATGCTGGTGGCCTTTTCGGCGCTTGGCTAGCCGATACTCTATTCTTCACATTTGGCTCTCTCGCTTACCCAATCCCTTTCTTGCTAGCGGCGGCTGCATGGGTGATTTGCCGTAAACGAGGAGAAGATGAGCCAATTGATTTCATGCTATGGGGTACAAGGCTGCTCGGTCTTGTCGTCCTTATTATGACCAGTTGCGGTCTTGCCGATATTAATTTTGATGACATTTGGTATTTTTCATCCGGAGGTGTGGTCGGGGATGTGTTGTCTAGCCTCGCTTTACCTACATTGAATGTACTCGGTACCACATTGGTACTGCTGTTCTTGTGGGGAGCGGGCTTTACGCTCTTCACTGGCATCTCATGGCTTAACATCGTGGAATGGCTTGGTGATCGTGCGTTAGCACTAATTGCCGCGCTTGCAAATAAGGCAAGAGGTTCAGAGCAGGAAGTTTTAGAACCTCAGCTTGATGAGTTTGTAGAAGATAAAGTCTCTACGCCTAAACATAATGTAGACCATGAAATTGATGATGAGCCGCTTCCTCATTTAACGGCGTACGATGTCGATGAACCGAAAGAGCCGGCGCCAGCGCATGAGTATCCTATTTATATGCCGCAAGCGAAACCTGATAAGCCTGCGGAACAGGCGATGGTAGAACCGACGCCACCACAACGCAAGGCTACGGTTAATGCTGCGCCAGTTTATTCTGAACCTGAGCCTCAAATACAACCTATCCATACGGTTAACACGGATAACGTTGATCCGCTCTTGGAACGCACCAAGCAACTGAATGTTACGATAGAAGAGCTTGAAGCAGCGGCGCAACAAGCAGATGACTGGGGAACTGAAGAACAGGCAGCCCCATCATTTGCAAACACTTACTCTTCCTATGTAGAGCCACATACAGCTACAGAAGAACCGATCAGTGTTGAACCAGATTATGCGGAGTACGAACAATTTGAAGCAGAGCAAGTACAGCAGCCAAGTATAGAGCATCCTGTACATGAAGAGCCTGCAATTGATTCTGCTGTATTAGATAGCATCACGGCTCAAACAGAGTCGAGCCAACATATTGAGCCTACGATCTCTGACTTTGATGTGTTAGATGATGAAGACGAAGTGGAGTCTCAGCCTGCACAGCAAGTACAGCCAACAACGCCTCATCAGCAAGCAGCAACACCTTCAACAACATTTGAACCTGCACCTCAAAAAGTGGAAGTAGAAGAGATCCAAGACAACGACCAAGACGTTACAGCATTCCAAGATATGGTTTCCAATGCGCAAGCCAAAGTCGCTGCAACACAGAACCCATTTTTGGTACAGAAAGAAGAAAACTTGCCAGTTCCGGAAGAGCCACTCCCAACGCTCGAGTTGCTTTATCATCCAGAAAAACGTGAAAACTTTATCGACCGTGATGCGCTAGAGCAGGTCGCTCGATTGGTAGAGAGCAAACTCGCTGACTACAAAATCAAAGCCGATGTGGTTGGTATTTATCCTGGTCCAGTGATCACTCGTTTTGAGCTTGATTTGGCGCCGGGGGTGAAAGTAAGTCGTATTTCTGGTCTTTCAACTGACTTAGCGCGTGCATTGTCTGCGATGGCGGTACGTGTTGTGGAAGTAATCCCTGGCAAGCCTTACATCGGTTTGGAACTGCCAAACATGAGTCGTCAGACGGTCTATTTATCTGATGTCATCAGTAGCCCTCAGTTTGAGCAAGCAACGTCACCAACAACGGTTGTGTTAGGTCAAGACATTGCGGGCGAAGCTGTGGTGGCAGATCTTGCGAAGATGCCACACGTGCTAGTAGCAGGTACAACAGGTTCTGGTAAGTCGGTAGGTGTGAACGTGATGATTTTGAGCATGCTGTATAAAGCAGGCCCAGAAGATGTACGCTTCATCATGATTGACCCGAAAATGCTAGAGCTTTCTATTTATGAAGGTATCCCTCATCTTCTTTCTGAAGTTGTGACTGATATGAAAGACGCATCAAATGCTCTACGTTGGTGTGTGGGCGAGATGGAACGTCGTTACAAATTGATGTCGGCATTAGGTGTACGTAATGTGAAGGGCTTCAACGAAAAACTGAAGATGGCAGCAGAAGCGGGCCACCCAATCCATGACCCGTTCTGGCAAGAAGGCGACAGCATGGATACTGAACCGCCATTGCTAGAAAAGCTGCCTTACATCGTCGTTGTTGTTGACGAATTTGCTGACCTAATGATGGTGGTAGGTAAGAAAGTTGAAGAACTGATTGCTCGCTTGGCGCAAAAAGCGCGTGCGGCAGGTATTCACTTAATTCTTGCGACTCAGCGTCCATCGGTTGATGTTATTACCGGTCTAATTAAAGCGAACATTCCAACTCGTGTTGCGTTTACGGTATCGACTAAAACGGACTCTCGTACAATCCTAGATCAAGGCGGCGCAGAATCACTACTTGGTATGGGTGATATGTTGTATCTACCGCCGGGGTCAAGTCATACAACTCGTGTTCACGGTGCATTTGCATCAGATGATGATGTTCATGCTGTTGTAAACAACTGGAAAGCGCGTGGTAAACCGAACTACATTGAAGAGATCATCAGTGGAGATCAAACTCCAGAAAGTCTATTGCCAGGTGAGCAAATGGAAGCGGATGAAGATGTAGACCCGCTCTTCGATCAAGTTGTTGAGCACGTGGTTCAATCACGTCGAGGTTCGGTTTCCGGTGTTCAGCGCCGATTTAAGATAGGTTACAACCGTGCCGCCCGTATTGTAGAGCAGCTTGAGGCGCAGGGCATCGTAAGTGCTCCGGGTCATAACGGTAACCGTGAAGTACTGGCACCTGCGCCACCAAAAGATTAATGAACTTGTGTTACTCACCTCAGTCCAACTGAGGTGAGTGGTTCTAATAATAGGTATCTGAATGAAAAAACTATTTTCAGCGAAACTTTTCTCCGCGCTTGTTTTAAGCTTTTCCCTCTTCTCTACTGCACACGCAGCGTCTCCTAAAGATGAATTAAACAAACGCCTTTCTATGAATGATGGCTTTAGTGCAGATTTCTCTCAGCAGGTTATTAGCCCTGAAGGCGAAACGGTGATGGAAGGAGAAGGTACGGTTGAAATTGCCCGCCCAAGCCTGTTCCGTTGGAGTACAACATTCCCTGATGAGAACCTATTGGTCTCTGACGGTAAGACATTGTGGTACTACAGCCCATTCATCGAGCAAGTGAGCATCTACTGGCAAGAGCAAGCAACAGAGCAAACGCCATTTGTTTTGCTAACGCGTAACCGAGCAAGTGATTGGAATAACTACAAAATATCTCAAAAAGGTGACCAGTTCACTCTCATTCCTACTGCAGTAGACTCCACACAAGGTCAATTCCAGATTAATATTGATGCCAAAGGTGTGGTGAAAGGCTTCAATGTGGTTGAGCAAGACGGCCAAAAAGGTTTGTTCACCTTTAACAACGTGAAGCTGGGTAAACCAAAAGCAGACAGATTCACATTCACAATTCCAAAAGGTGTGGAAGTGGATGACCAAAGGAATTAATTGGTAGTGAGTAATTACACATTAGATTTCTCGGGGGACGAAGATTTTCGTCCCCTTGCTGCTCGTATGAGACCGGAAACGATCGAGCAATATATTGGACAGCAGCACATTTTAGGCCCTGGTAAGCCACTGCGCCGTGCGCTAGAGGCGGGTCACATTCACTCTATGATCCTTTGGGGACCACCAGGCACAGGCAAAACGACATTAGCGGAAGTGGCTGCAAACTACGCCAATGCTGAAGTAGAGCGTGTGTCTGCCGTAACGTCTGGTGTGAAAGAAATCCGTGCTGCAATCGAGAAAGCACGTGAGAACAAAATGGCGGGTCGCCGCACCATCTTGTTTGTGGATGAGGTTCATCGCTTCAACAAATCGCAACAAGATGCTTTCTTACCACATATTGAAGATGGAACCGTCACGTTTATTGGCGCAACGACAGAGAACCCATCTTTCGAACTGAATAACGCATTGTTGTCTCGTGCTCGAGTCTACAAGCTGACTTCACTGGATAAAGAAGAGATCTCACTCGCACTAAATCAAGCGATTAACGACAAAGAACGAGGCCTGGGCGATACGCCAGCGAACTTTGCTGATAATGTGTTAGACCGTCTAGCCGAGTTGGTGAACGGCGATGCTCGCATGTCGCTTAACTACCTTGAACTTCTCTACGATATGGCAGAGGACAATGCGCAGGGTGAAAAAGAGATAACACTCAAACTGCTTGCTGAAGTAGCCGGGGAGAAAGTCTCTCGCTTCGATAATAAAGGCGACATTTGGTACGATTTGATCTCCGCTGTGCACAAATCTATTCGTGGATCAAACCCAGATGCCGCTTTGTATTGGGCTGCTCGTATGATAGCTGCAGGTTGTGATCCACTTTACATTGCCCGTCGATTACTTGCGATAGCATCGGAAGATGTCGGCAATGCGGACCCTAGAGCCATGCAAGTTGCACTCTCCGCGTGGGATTGTTTTACACGCGTTGGTCCAGCAGAAGGTGAGCGTGCGATTGCTCAAGCAATTGTTTATCTCGCGTGCGCTCCAAAGAGTAATGCCGTTTATGTTGCTTGGAAACAAGCGCTCACTGACGCACATAACTTGCCTGAATATGAAGTGCCGCATCACTTGCGTAATGCACCCACCAGTCTGATGAAAGACATGGGCTATGGCGCAGAATATCGATATGCTCACGACGAGCCGGGTGCTTATGCAGCGGGTGAGCAATATTTGCCACCAGAAATGGCGGATCGTAAGTACTATCAGCCGACAAATCGCGGTCTAGAAACCAAAATCGGCGAAAAGTTAGATTACTTGGCTAAATTAGACGCAAATAGCCAACAAAAGCGCTATGAAAAGTAGGCGTTTTTGGATACATTTGTTCAGTAAATTTTTTTAACGCGTACGCTTGGAAAGTGCGCGTGATTTCACAACAAAAAGCATAGGATTAACAATGCTGGATTCTAAATTACTTCGTACAGAGCTGGATGAAACAGCTGCTAAACTGGCGCGTCGTGGCTTTAAGCTAGACGTAGAGACTATTCGTAAACTTGAAGAACAACGTAAGTCCATTCAAGTAGAAGTAGAAAATTTACAATCCACGCGTAACTCCATCTCCAAGCAAATTGGCCAAAAAATGGCGGCTGGCGACAAAGAAGGCGCAGAAGAGATCAAGAAACAAATCGGTACTCTAGGTAGCGATCTTGACGCGAAGAAAGTTGAACTTGAGCAAGTAATGGCTCAACTAGACGAATTCACGCTTTCTGTACCAAACATCCCAGCAGATGAAGTGCCAGATGGCAAAGACGAAAATGACAACGTTGAAATCTCTCGTTGGGGTGAGCCTAAGACTTACGACTTCGATTTGAAAGACCACGTTGACCTAGGCGAAATGGGTGGCGGTCTAGACTTCGCAAGTGCAGTTAAGATCACTGGCGCACGTTTCATCGTGATGAAAGGTCAATTTGCTCGTCTACACCGTGCAATTGCTCAGTTCATGCTAGATCTTCATACAGAAGAACATGGCTACACAGAGATGTACGTACCTTACCTAGTGAACTCTGACAGCCTATTCGGTACTGGTCAGCTTCCTAAGTTCGGTAAAGATCTTTTCCACACTGAGCCTCTAGCGGAAAAAGTAAACGACGAAGAGCCACGTAAACTGTCTCTAATCCCTACAGCAGAAGTACCAGTAACGAACCTAGTTCGTGACACTATCACTGACGAAGCGGATCTACCTATCAAGATGACAGCACACACGCCATGTTTCCGTTCAGAAGCGGGTTCATACGGTCGTGATACTCGTGGTCTGATTCGTATGCACCAGTTCGACAAAGTTGAGCTAGTACAAATCACTAAGCCAGAAGATTCAATGAACGCGCTAGAAGAGCTAACAGGTCACGCTGAGAAAGTTCTACAACTTCTTGAACTTCCTTACCGTAAAGTCGTTCTATGTACAGGCGACATGGGCTTCGGCGCTCGTAAAACTTACGACCTAGAAGTTTGGGTTCCTGCTCAAGAAACTTACCGTGAAATCTCTTCATGTTCTAACATGTGGGACTTCCAAGCTCGTCGTATGCAAGCGCGTTTCCGTCGTAAAGGCGAGAAGAAACCTGAGCTTGTACACACGCTAAACGGTTCTGGTCTAGCAGTTGGTCGTACCATGGTTGCTATCCTAGAAAACAACCAAGAAGCAGACGGTCGCATTGCAATCCCTGCAGTACTTCAGAAGTACATGGGCGGCGCAACGCACATCGGTTAATTCATTAGCCACTAGAACACCAAAACCCAGCCTCAGCGCTGGGTTTTTTGTTATCTGCGTCGAGTGAAAATTGATTATTACTAAGCTGCAATAGTGTTTTCGAATTTACCCTAATTATCTTGTTATTTGTAATCGATATAATCATCCACCTTACCACGGTAAGTAGATTTTCTCATTCAAGTAACGAGGAGGGCTTATGGCCGTAGGGTGGGCCAATGACGATAGCGTCAGCCAACAAATTCAAAACACAATAGACGACGAGATTTCCCGTGTTCGTGGCAGTATCGCAAGGGGTGAAAGCGCCCATTATTGCGATGAGTGTGGTGATGAGATCCCAGAAGCACGTCGTTTTGCTATGAAAGGCGTTCGTTTGTGTATCGAATGTCAGTCAACAATCGAATTGGTGTCTCAACGCCAAGCATTGTTCAATAGACGAGCGAGTAAAGACAGTCAACTCCGATAACTTTACTGCTCTAATAAATAACGAGACGGTTTGAGTCTCATACTCAAACCGTTTTCATGTTCAATTGAACTATGAAGCGAAGCAGTCTTTACGTTGTAACGCAGCATCAATCGCATTCACTAACTTTTCAATATCTTCTGGCTTGCTGATGAACGGCGGCATCATATAAATCAGTTTGCCAAATGGACGAATCCACACTCCGTGTTCAACAAACAAGGCTTGGATGGTTTCCATATTCACAGGGAGATACGTCTCCACTACGCCAATGGCACCTAACCAACGGGTGTTTTTTACCAACTCGTGTTCTTCAAGTTTTGGCAGTAACTCAGAAAACAACGCTTCGATTTGTTGGGTTTGCTGTTGCCAGTTACCTTGTTCAATCAATTCCAAACTTGCAGTGGCAACAGCGCAGGCAAGTGGGTTACCCATAAAGGTTGGGCCGTGCATAAAACAGCCTGCATCACCACCACAAACGGTGTCTGCTACGTGTTTGCTCGCCAGGGTCGCAGAGAGGGTCATGTAGCCGCCAGTGAGTGCTTTCCCGACACACAGAATGTCTGGTTGAATGTCTGCATGTTCGCAGGCAAACAACTTACCGGTACGACCAAATCCGGTAGCGATCTCATCTGCAATCAATAACAAGCCGTATTTGTCGCAAAGCCTACGCACGACTTTGAGAAATTCTGGATGGTAGATGCGCATGCCGCCTGCGCCTTGAACAATAGGTTCTAGGATCACTGCAGCAAGTTCTTGATGGTACGTATCAATCTTATGCTCGAAGTCAGTAAGAGCTTCTGGATCCCATTCATCCCAATAACCACAAGTTGGGGACTCCGCAAAGATATGTTCAGGTAAAAAGCCTTTGTAGAGAGAGTGCATTGAGTTGTCAGGATCGGTAACCGACATCGCCGCAAACGTATCGCCGTGATAACCGTGTCGCAAAGTAAGAAACTTCGGTCGGCGTTCGCCTTTTGCATGCCAATATTGCAGTGCCATTTTTAAGCTGACTTCTACCGCAACGGAGCCTGAATCGGCAAGGAATACATGTTCAAGATTACTTGGTGCTAGGGATAGCAATTTCTTACACAAACTGATTGCTGGCTGGTGGGTAATTCCGCCAAACATCACGTGAGAGACCTGATCGATTTGCTGGTGAGCGGCTTGATTTAAGTGCGGATGGTTGTAGCCGTGGATCGTCGACCACCAAGAAGACATGCCATCTACAAGCTCAGTACCGTCTTCCAATTTAATGTGAACACCATTTGCCGATGCCACTGGGTAGCAGGTCAGAGGTGTCAATGTCGAAGTGTAAGGATGCCAGATATGCTGGCGGTCGAAGGCGAGATCCATGTGCGATTCCAATAATAATTGAGACTAAAAAATAAACAGGTGTAAACTTTGCTATTTTGTGTTGTGTTGACAGTTTATCGAGACTCAGTAGACTGTCAACACAACAACAAAAGTGACTAAAGGAATACACGTGGAAGTTCGTCATAACTGGACGCATGCTGAAGTGCGCGATCTCATGGAAAAACCATTCATGGATCTCCTATTCGAAGCGCAGCTTGTACATCGTCAATATCAACAAACCAACCATGTTCAAGTAAGCACGCTTCTGTCGATTAAGACAGGTGCTTGTCCAGAAGATTGTAAGTACTGTCCTCAGAGTGCTCGTTACACCACAGACATCGAAAAAGAGCGTCTGATGGAAGTAGAACGCGTACTCGATGCTGCGCAAAAAGCCAAAAATGCTGGTTCTACTCGATTCTGTATGGGCGCCGCATGGAAAAACCCGAAAGAGCGTGACATGCCGCATTTGACCGACATGATCAAAGGCGTGAAGGGCATGGGTTTAGAAACGTGTATGACATTAGGCATGTTGACACCAGATCAAGCAAAGCAACTGGCAACCGCAGGTCTGGATTACTACAACCACAACCTAGATACCTCACCTGAGTTCTACGGCAACATCATTACCACACGTACTTACCAAGATCGTTTAGATACTTTGTCTCACGTTCGTGATGCTGGCATGAAGATCTGTTCTGGTGGCATCATCGGCATGGGTGAAAGTGCTAACGACCGAGCAGGTTTGTTGGTTGAATTGGCTAACTTGCCGGTACACCCTGAAAGCGTTCCAATCAACATGCTCGTGAAGGTAAAGGGGACACCACTGGAAGAAGTGGATGATGTTGAGCCTTTCGATTTCATTCGCCTGATTGCGATTGCACGAATCATGATGCCTCAATCAGCCGTTCGTTTATCCGCTGGCCGTGAAAACATGAACGAACAAATGCAAGCGCTGTGTTTTATGGCGGGTGCAAACTCCGTTTTCTATGGCTGCAAGCTTCTGACCACGCCAAACCCTTCTGAAGACAAAGACATGATGCTGTTCAACAAGCTCGGTATTAACAGCCAAGAGGTGTCTCAAAAGCCTGATGAAATCGAAGAAAACGAGTTACTCGATCGCGTCGTAGAGCGCGTTGCTGCCCGTCCGACAAAAGACGACCTTTTCTACGATGCCAGCGTTTAAATCTCGTATCGAGTCCGCTCTTGCTAAGCGTAAAACGCAAGGGTTGAATCGTTCTATGAATGTGGTGTTTGCCGGTAACCAGTCCGTTTTGGAGCACGAAAGCAAGCGCTACATTAATTTCTCAAGTAATGATTATTTGGGCTTGGCCAATGATCAAGCGCTCGTTCGTGCGTGGCAGCAAGGTTTAAGCGTATACGGCAGTGGCAGTGGAGCATCGCCAATGGTCACTGGCTTTAGTGCAGCACACAGCAATTTAGAAGCCGCACTAACTGAATGGTTGGGCTACGACAGAGCAATTCTGTTTGGTTCTGGATTCAGTGCTAATCAAGCCTTGTTGTTCACCTTGTTAGAAAAGTCAGACGTATTGATCCAAGACCGTTTGAATCATGCTTCATTGATAGAAGCGGGGGCGTTGTCACCAGCTAAGATGAAGCGCTTCAAACACAATGACATCGAGCACCTAAAGTCGCTGATTAATAGCGAAGACAACCATCTAGTTGTGACGGAAGGGGTATTCAGCATGGACGGTGACTGCGCGCCGCTCAGCGATATAGCTGAAGCCACTCGCAGTCATGATGCTTGGTTTGCTGTCGATGACGCTCATGGAATTGGTGTTCTCGGTCAATCCGGTGGTGGTTCTTGCGAGTTGGCAACGGTTAAGCCTGAGTTATTGGTCGTTACCTTCGGTAAAGCGTTTGGTATGTCTGGCGCGGCTATTTTATGTGACCACGCAACGGGGGACTTTTTAACTCAGTTTGCTCGTCACCATGTGTATTCCACGGCGATACCGCCAGCACAAGCGTATGCGTTGACTCATGCAGTCTCGATGGTTCAAGAGCAGTCTTGGCGACGTGAAAAGCTCTCTGAGCTTAGTGAAGTGTATCGAGATAGCCTTAGCGACCTTGAGGGGTTTGTTGAGACTCAAACTTCGATTAAGCCCTTTTTGATTGGTGAATCTGAATTGGCTTTGCGAGTAGCAGGTGCTTGTCGCCAAAACGGTATTTGGGTGACTGCTATTCGCCCTCCGACGGTGCCTAAAGGAACGTCTCGTCTTCGAATCACACTCACTGCCAATCACACTAATGAACAAGTTAAAACGCTTTCAATTGCATTGAAGCAAGCATTAGGAGCGCTGTAATGGATAATGCAACTACCGCATTAGCGCAAACGCTCGCGTTAGAGAGTTTCCATCAAGATAAAGACGCGATTGCCTCTTCGTTTGGTAAAGCAGCAGAAACATACGATAAACATGCGGCTTTTCAACGTGATGTCGGGCATCAGCTGCTTGATAAACTTCCTGAAAACTTGACGGGAAAACGTGTATTGGATTTAGGTTGTGGCACGGGTTATTTCTCCCAACTACTTCAACAACGCGGTGCGGAAGTAGTCTGCGGCGATATCTCTCAAGCCATGTTAGATAAAGCAGAGCAGCGTTGTGGTGCAGTACGAATGCATTACCAAGTTGCTGATGCTGAAAACTTACCATTTGACGATGATAGCTTCGATTACGTGTTTTCAAGTTTAGCGCTGCAATGGTGTACAGATTTAAGTTACCCACTAAAAGAAGTGCGCCGCGTGCTAAAAAATGGTGGGAAAGCGTGGTTCTCTACACTGGTTGATGGATCACTGTATGAGCTGCGTGCATCATGGGAAAAAATTGATGCATATCAACACGTCAATAACTTTCTAACGCTCAATCAGGTAAAAATTGCGTTAGCGCAATCTCGATGTGACAGCCATCAACTAGACTTGACCACCATCACAGTTTGGTACGACTCTGCATTTTCAGTTATGCGTGACCTCAAAGGTATAGGTGCAAATCACGTAAGCGGGCGCTCACACGGTTTAACTAGTCGCGAGACTTTGTTAAAAGTTGAGCATGCGTACCAAGCGTTTAAAAACGATCAAGGTCTTCTACCTGCAAGTTATCAGGTTTGTTTTGGAGTAATACATCTATGATTGATGCTTTTTTTATTGCTGGTACGGATACTGATGTTGGAAAGACGGTAGCGTCTAAAGCCATTTTGCAAGCGATCGCAGCAAAAGGACTAAACACTATTGGTTATAAGCCAGTGGCAGCAGGGAGTGACAAGACTGAAGCGGGATGGCGCAACTCTGATGCTTTACACTTACAAGACGCCGCAACACTCGATGTGGCCTATGATGATGTGAACCCATACGCTTTAGAGTTGCCTGCTTCTCCCCACATTGCAGCGAAGCATGAACATGTCGAAATAAGTTACGATGTTCTGAGTCAAAAACTGGCTCAACATAAGCAGCAAGCCGATGTTGTTCTCGTTGAAGGTGCTGGAGGCTGGCGTGTGCCAGTATCCGATACGGACTGTTTATCTACATGGGTAAAAGAAGAGCAGTTACCTGTTGTACTGGTGGTTGGCATTAAATTAGGCTGTTTGAGCCACGCTTTACTCACAGCGGAGAGTATTAAAGCGGATGGTTTGAATCTTGTTGGCTGGGTGGCAAACCGCGTCAACCCAGGCACAGAGCACTACGCTGACATTATCGAGATGCTAGAAGCACGTATCGATGCACCTAAGCTTGGGGAAATTCCATATATTCCAAGTGCTAAACGTAAAGAGCTAGGCAAGTACATTAATGTAGAGCCGTTGCTAAACACTGACTAATGGTGTTTAGGGTAAAAGACTAAAAAACCAAAGGGCTGCGCAATGCAGCCCTTTCTTGTTGGTGTAACCTAAAAAGTCAGATTACTTATCTTGGCTGAGCCCCATCAATGCTTGTTGTGTTTCTGCAACACGCTGAGACATATGATGATCGGTTGAAATACCAAGTTGTTGCTTTGCCTCGTCCTCTGAGATGCCTAGGTGACAACGCAGTAAATCAATAGCCATCTGATAGTCGTTAGTTTCTACCATGGTTTTTCCCTCAATACATGGAGTTTTTGAGCTCACCCAATGCACTTTTTGCAATGTACTTAGAGTGGCTCTGTTTTGTTCATCTCATTCGAATTTAGCATGTCCATGTAGCCGCACAATAAGACCAAAGTCTATAGCAGAGCTAACGTACTGTTTTTGGTCTATTAAAAAATTTCTAGCTAAGTTGCTAAGAGGTGATAGATTTAACACCAAGATCATCTATCAATAGATGATGGGTAGGTCAGAGCTTATTTCATCATTTTGATAAATGTATATGAACGGAGGTTCCAGCTCCTACCAAAGCATGTTTTGAAATCGCTTGAATCAAATATTTCAGTCTCGAAAACAAATGTTGCAATTTATTGCTTAACCTTGTTTTTATCGCGGATAGACTATATCTATAACGCACGGAACATGAAAATCAACGGAATTGGCTTTTATAGCGATTACCATTTGTTCCTTATAACAATCCGTTTTAAAAAAACGATAAGCTTCCTCGGAGAAAAGTAATGAAGCGAATTATGTTATTCCTAGCAACTAACCTAGCTGTCGTGCTAGTGCTTAGTGTTGTTCTGAATATTGTTTACGCTGTAACTGGAATGCAACCAGGCAGTCTGTCAGGTTTACTTGTAATGGCTGCTGTATTTGGTTTTGGTGGCGCATTTATTTCGTTGATGATGTCAAAGGGTATGGCACTACGCTCGGTTGGTGGTATGGTCATTGAAAGCCCGCGCAACGAAACGGAGCATTGGTTAGTCGAAACTGTGGGTCGTCAAGCTCAACAAGTGGGTATTGGTATGCCAACGGTGGCTATTTATGATTCACCAGATATCAATGCATTTGCGACAGGTGCAAAGCGAGATGACTCTCTTGTCGCAGTTTCTACTGGTCTTTTACACAATATGACTCGTGATGAGGCAGAGGCAGTACTTGCACACGAAGTGAGCCATATTGCAAATGGTGATATGGTCACGATGACGTTGATGCAAGGTGTCGTGAACACGTTTGTTATCTTCCTATCACGCTTTATTGCCAATATCGTGGCATCGAACGATGATGAAGAAGGCCAAGGTACAAATATGATGGTTTACTTTGGCGTATCCATGGTGCTTGAACTGGTATTTGGTTTCCTAGCTAGCTTCTTGACTATGTGGTACAGCCGTCATCGCGAATTCCACGCGGACGCAGGTGCTGCGCGCCTCGTTGGCAAAGAAAAAATGATTGCGGCTCTAGAGCGTTTGAAGGTGAGTCATGAATCTCAACTGGATGGCACCATGATGGCGTTTGGTATCAATGGCAAGCAGTCGCTGACTGAGCTACTAATGAGCCACCCTCCGCTAGATAAACGTATTGCAGCGTTGCGAGGCCAGCAATACTAATTGTTCCTACTTAAATAATTGTTAATCTGCTGAAAAGGCTTGGTTTTGACCAAGCCTTTTTTTTCGCCGATTGATCGCGTGCGAACTTCATCACGTACTACTTACAGAAATAAAGTTATACAAAATTATTTTTGTACAACTTTGGTGGAATGAACTATCTTGTACATATAATAATTTTGTACAACTTAATGGGCGTGTAGGAGTAAAAAATGGACATACAGTCTGTTGGCAATATCTATCAAAAGCTCAACAAAGCGAACTTACATCTGCTTAAGGATATATATCACCAAGATGTAGTATTTGAGGACGCAGCGCATCGTTTAGAAGGATGGCCAGCACTTTCGGATTATTTCACCTCATTATATGCCAACGTCATCAGTTGTGATTTTGTAATCCATGAGCATCAACAAGTCGGAGATACAGGCTTCCTAACTTGGACAATGGACCTTCAGCATCCCAAACTTCAGAAGGGTGCGCCTATTCTCGTCAATGGTGTTTCGCACCTCAAATTTAGCGAAGGTCAGGTCATTTATCACCGAGACTATTTTGATCTCGGAGAGATGCTCTATGAGCATTTACCGTTACTTGGTTCAGTCGTTAAAACCATCAAGCAGAGGTTAGGACAATGAACAACACCATCTTAATCACAGGCGCCACCTCCGGAATAGGAAGGCAGCTTGCCCTAGATTACGCGAACTCAGAATGGAATGTGATTGCTTGTGGTCGGAATCAAGATGTTCTTGCAGAACTGGAGGCAGTTTCCTCCAAAATTCATACATTGCAGTTTGATGTGACAAATTATGAGGAAACTCAGCAGGCGCTCTCTAATTTGCCCTTTACGCCAAACACATGGGTTTTTAACGCAGGCGATTGTGAGTACATGGATGAGGGAGTGGTCGACGCGAAACTCATGGCGCGTGTGATGAACGTAAATGTTGTCGGTGTTGCCAACTGCGTTGAAGGCTGCCAAGTGCATTTAGAGAGAGGGCACCGCATTGTTATTGTTGGCTCTATCGCATCAGAAGTGGCACTGCCTCGTGCTGAAGCTTACGGCGCATCCAAAGCGGCAGTCAGTTATTTTGCACGCACGCTCGCCGTCGACTTGAAAAAGAAAGGGATCAATGTGGTAACGGTGTTTCCTGGTTTTGTTGAAACGCCGTTGACTGACAAAAACGACTTCGAAATGCCAATGATCATTTCTACTCAGCAAGCGTCGGACTCTATCAGGAAGCAGTTAGCCGCCAACAAGACCTATATCTATTTCCCAGCGAGATTTACCAGTATTTTACGTTTTATCTCGTTACTTCCATACAGTTGGCAAGCTCGCCTAACTGCTAAACTCGTAGCATAAGAAGGAATAAGAATGAAAACAGCAGGAAGAAAGAAGATAGCGATTGTGGGAACGGGAATCTCTGGCCTTACTTGTGGTTATTACTTGCATAAAGAACATGAGGTAACGCTGTTTGAAGCGAACGATTACATCGGTGGCCATACTGCAACCGTTGATGTGAGCCTTGATGGTAAAGAATACGCGATAGATACTGGGTTCATCGTCTATAACGACCGTACGTACCCTAATTTCATTAAAATGATGAGCGAGATTGGCGTTGAAGGTCTGCCGACTCAAATGAGCTTCAGTGTCAGAAACGATGGGAACGGACTAGAGTACAACGGCCACACAGTGTCGACATTGTTCGCTCAAAAACGCAACTGGGCAAACCCTAAATTTTATCGATTTATCTTCGAGATACTTCGTTTCAATAAACTTGCCAAGCGCTTCGCTAGCGAGCAATCCTCGCACTCTCAGACGTTAGGTGAGTTCCTTGACGAACACAAATTCAGTGCTTTCTTTACCGATAACTACATTTTACCGATGGGTGCTGCGATTTGGTCGTCGACTTTAGCTGACATGCGCGCATTCCCTCTTATGTTCTTCTTACGTTTCTTCCTCAACCACGGTCTGCTAGATGTGACTAACCGACCGCAATGGTATGTGATTAAAGGTGGTTCACGTTCATACATTCCACCATTGACCAAAGGCTTTGCCGAGAATATTCGTCTTAATAGTCCTGTCGAAAAAGTGGTTCGCAACGAAAAAGGGGTTGGCGTTCAAGTTCGCGGAGAAACGCATTGGTTTGATGACGTTATCTTTGCTTGTCACAGTGATCAAGCAATGAGAATGCTAGAGGATATCAGCCCAATTGAGCAGGAAATCTTGGGGGATATGACATACCAAGCAAATGAAGTTGTTCTTCATACCGACTCTGCCGTATTACCAAAACGTAAGGCAGCATGGGCATCATGGAACTACCTATTGGAAGGCAGTGAAGAGGAACAGCAACGTCTCCCTTCGCTCACTTATAACATGAACATTCTTCAGCATATTCAATCAGAACATACGTTTTGTGTAACGTTGAACAGTACTGAGCAAATTAACTCAAATAAAGTCTTGCGTTCGTTCACTTATCATCATCCAGTATTCACCACTGAGTCTATTGCAGCGCAGCAGCGCAAAGATGAGATACAGGGCAAACAAAGTACCTGGTTCTGCGGCGCTTATTGGTACAACGGTTTTCATGAAGATGGCGTGCGTAGCGCGCTTGATGTTGTGAAAGAACTAGAAGAAAAGTACCGCGAACAAAATGTGGTTCCTTTCGAAAAAGGCGCAGCGTGATATGGATAGCCAAATGAACAGCCGATTGTTTATAGGCAACGTTCGTCACCGTCGATTCACGCCTGTGAATCATGAGTTGAACTACTCTTTATTTATGCCCGCCATCGATGTAGACGAGCTCGATGCTTTAGAGAAAAAAGTATGGGGTTTTGGTTCGCGTTGGTGGCATTGGGCTCGCTTCAAGCGCAGTGATTACATTGGTGAAGGTAGCGTCAAGGCGGCAGTGCACAGCAAAATTGAAGAACTGACAGGTGTTCGCTGTACCGGCAAGGTAATCGCAGTCTGTCACTTGCGTTATCTAGGACTTTATTTCAGTCCCGTTAATTTCTACTACGTTTATAACACGGAAGGAGAATGGAAGTATCTCCTCGCAGAGGTGAGTAACACTCCTTGGAATGAACGACATTACTACGTGGTGTCAGCAGATAAAGAAGAAGAAAAGTTTGGTTGGGAACAAGTTAAAGCATTCCATGTTTCACCATTCAACCCGATTGACCAACTCTACCGCTGGAGAATTAAACCTTTGACAGACAAGTTGAATATTCATCTTGAATGTCACAAAGGAGAGAAACACTTTGATGCCACCATGGTTATGAAAGCCAAGCCACTTTCAAGCAAAACCTTATTGAGGTGTTTGATCGTTACACCAATACAAACGGTAAAAGTAATGGTTGGTATTTATTGGCACGCATTAAAACTTTGGGTGAAAGGCGCACCTTTTTATTCTCATCCTAAATATTCAACGCATGAAGAAATAGAAGCCGATACTGAAAAAACAGACAAAAAAAATAAAAAGCACAAGGAGAATTCTGCATGTTAAATACTAGTTCTATGACATTGCCGCGTAAATTGACGACAACGCAAAAAGCGGCTCGCGGAGTTATTTTTCAATGTCTGCAAAAAATGGAAATCGGCTGCTTAACAGTTATTGAAAGTTTTAAGACGGAAACGACAGAGCGAAGCGAGCGTTTTAGTGCGCCAAATGGGGAGTACAGTGGTCAACCTGTTGTCGCTACTATAGAGGTAAAACATCCAGGCTTTTATTCACGGATCTTGCAGGGCGGCAGTATTGCTGCTGGTGAGGCTTATATGGATGGGTGGTGGGATAGCCCCGATTTAACCTCATTAATGAAACTGATGGCCCTTAACATGCGTGCTCTAGATAAACTCGAAGAGCAAGGCAGTTGGTTGACTAAAATACTGTACAAGTTCAGTCATTGGTCAAACAGAAATTCTGAAGAGAACTCACGTAAAAATATCCATGCGCATTACGACTTGGGTAACAACCTATACGAAGCGTTCCTTGATATCAATATGCTGTATTCGTCGGCGCTTTACAATCATGCGGATGACTCTCTAGAGCAGGCTCAAATCAACAAAATGGATCGTCTATGTCAGCAACTTGAGCTGAAGCCCACTGATCATGTTGTTGAAATTGGCACTGGGTGGGGCGCTATGGCGATTTACATGGCAGAACAATACGGTTGTCAGGTCACCACAACAACGATATCTGAAGAGCAACACGCGTACGCGGAGCAAAAAATCAAAGAGCGTGGCTTAGAAGACAAAATCACGCTACTCAAAGAAGATTACCGAAACCTAACCGGAACTTATGACAAGCTCGTTTCTATTGAAATGATTGAAGCTGTGGGCAAACAATTCCTGCCTTCGTACATTAAGGTCTGTGAGTCTTTATTAAAGTCCGGTGGCGTGATGGCGATTCAAGCGATTACGATTGCCGATCAGCGTTACGATTACTACAGTAACAACGTCGACTTTATCCAAAAGTACATTTTCCCGGGTGGTTTTTTACCGTCGGTAACCTCACTAACCCAAGCCACAACAAAATACAGTGACTTAGTGACGCGAGACTTGTTCGATATTGGTTTGGACTACGCCAAGACGCTGAACGAATGGCACTTACGTTTTAATCGAGCAGAGGGTGAAGTGCGCTCATTTGGCTACGACGACCGCTTTGTGCGTATGTGGCGCTACTATTTGAGCTACTGTGAAGGTGGCTTTTTGGCTCGCACGATCAGTGCAGTTCACATGACGTTTCAACGCCCGTAGTTCGTTATGAAGGTATTTCTTGCTTCGACATGGTTCCAACTCTGCTGGTTTGCAGCGGTGCTTGGAACCTATCAATGGCAATGGGTGACGTTATTCCTTACTTTGGCAACCCTACTATATTGTTTGAAAAGCGATGCATCTTCGCTCAAAAGTATTAGTGTGATCGTCACGGTCGGGCTCGTGCTTGATACGCTCAATCAACAACTCTCGGTCTTTGTCTTTCCAACCCCATGGCTGCCAGTCTGGTTATTATGCTTGTGGGTTTTGTTTTCTTGGTATGCCTATCAACTTAAGTCAATTTTGTACCGTTTCCCAAAAACCTACGTATCAATAATAGGCGGACTCGGAGGAACAGCGAGCTACTTTGCTGGCTATAAGCTCCAAGCCGTTGAATTTGGATTTAGCACTGGCGCTACACTGGCAATGTTGTTTGTCGAATGGTGCGTCATGATGCTCTTGATACTCAAGGTGTACGGAAATGAAAAGCTTGAAGAGAGACTTAACTCAGAGACTGACTAGGCTGCTTGCGTTGGTAATAGTAACTGGCTCTTTTGCTCTGCAAGCTCAACCTGTTGGAAATAGCGAAGCTGCCAGCAACATTGCGAATTGGAAGGGATGGAAAACTGTTGGAGAAGCCCAACTTACTTGGTTCATCTTCGATATTTATCACTCAAGATTAAAAGCGCCTGATGGAAAGTTCATCGTAAGCGATGACGTATCGCCACATCCCCTTGCGTTGGAAATTAATTACAAGAGAGACATCAGTAAGCAACAGCTGCTTGATGTGACGGATGAGCAGTGGGCGAAATTGGGTTTTACGGACTCATATCGAAAAGCTTGGATCAGCGAGCTCGATCGTATGTTTCCTGATATTCAAAAAGGTGACGAGCTTACTTATCTAACAGATGGAAAATCTGGTCAGCTTTTTTATAAGCAGGTTGGGGACGTGCAAGTAAAGAACGTTGGCATCATTGAAGACGAACGAATGAACGATGCATTTTTGGCTATATGGTTATCACCCAACACAGAATTTCCGAAACTCCGAAAACAATTGATAGGGCAGGTTAGATAGTGTTTAAACGAATTTTTAAAGCAGCGACTTTAGTGGCAGCTGTTTTTCTTTCGGCATGTTCCGCAGACATTGATAATTACCGCTCTTCTACACCGACTTTTGACGTATTCGGTTATTTCGAAGGCGACATAAAGGCGTGGGGGATGGTGCAAGATTATACCGGACAGCAAACGCGTCGCTTTGAGGTCGATATATCGGGTACTGTAGCGGGTGATACGCTGACGCTGGTGGAAGACTTCGTGTTTGATGACGGAGAGGTGGACCAGCGAGTTTGGGTTATCACTAGATTAGAAGACGGTCGTTATGAAGGTAAGGCAGACGATATTATAGGTGTAGCAACAGGGGAAGAGCAGGGCAATGCGCTACAGTGGCAATATGACTTTGAGCTACAAATGGAGGATTCATCAGTGACGGTTGCTTTTGATGATTGGCTTTATCGTCAGGATGACAGACACGTTTTCAATCTAACGAAAATAAAAAAGTTTGGTGTGGAAGTAGGAACAATAACCTTGTTCTTCCAAAAGCAGCCATAACAAATGGGGCTGATCTTCAATTAATAATCCATTCCATATAACTAAAATTATTTTCTCCCGACCTAACTCTCCTAACTAAAAAAGGTTGACGCTTTCGCGTCAACCTTTTAAGTATCTGGTCGTTACAGGAGTATTACAGCTTATCTGTCAGCTCGATTGCTTGACCGATATAGTTCGCTGGTGTCATCTCTTTCAGACGTGCTTTCTCGTGCTCAGGAAGCTCAAGACCGTCGATGAAGTTACGCATTGCTTCGCCGTCTACACGCTTACCACGAGTTAGCTCTTTCAGCTTCTCGTATGGCTTCTCGATGCCGTAACGACGCATAACGGTTTGTACTGGCTCAGCTAGTACTTCCCAGTTCTTGTCTAGTTCAGCAAGAAGCGCTTCACGGTTTACTTCTAGCTTGCTGATGCCTTTAAGTGTCGAAGTGTAAGCGATGATAGCGTAGCCAACACCAACACCAAGGTTACGTAGAACCGTTGAGTCAGTTAGGTCACGTTGCCAACGAGAGATAGGCAGTTTCTGTGCTAGGTGGCCGAATACAGCGTTCGCAAGACCTAGGTTACCTTCTGAGTTTTCAAAGTCGATTGGGTTAACTTTGTGAGGCATTGTTGAAGAACCGATCTCACCAGCAATAGTTTTTTGCTTGAAGTGGCCTAGTGCAATGTAACCCCAAACGTCACGGTCGAAGTCAATCAGGATAGTGTTGAAACGAGCGATAGCGTCGAACAGCTCAGCGATGTAATCGTGCGGTTCGATTTGAGTTGTGTAAGGGTTCCAAGTTACGCCTAGAGACTCTGTGATGAACTCTTCAGAGAACTTGTGCCAATCTAGCTCTGGGTAAGCAGAAAGGTGTGCGTTGTAGTTACCTACTGCACCGTTGATTTTCGCTAGGATCTCAACGTTTTCGATTTGCTTGAATTGACGCTCCATACGGTACGCCACGTTTGCCATTTCTTTACCCATAGTAGATGGAGAAGCAGGCTGACCGTGTGTACGAGATAGAAGAGGAATGTCGCGGTATTCCACTGCTAGTGCTTTGATAGCGTCGATTAGGTTACGGATTTCTGGAAGAATCACGTTCTCACGCGCTTCTTTAAGCATTAGAGCGTGTGATGTGTTGTTGATGTCTTCAGAAGTACATGCGAAGTGGAAGAACTCGTTTACTGCGTGCAGTTCAGGAACGTCTGCTACTTTCTCTTTTAGGAAGTACTCAACCGCTTTTACGTCGTGGTTAGTTGTACGCTCGATCTCTTTGATACGGCGTGCATCTTCTTCAGAGAAGTTTGCAGCAAGGTCGTCTAGGAATTGGTTTGCTTCTGCGCTAAACGCTGGCACTTCTGCAATTTCAGCAGTAGCAGCAAGCTTTTGTAGCCAGCGGATTTCAACGATAGTACGGTACTTTAGTAGACCGTATTCACTGAAAATTTCGCGTAACGCAATTGTCTTGCTTCCGTAACGGCCGTCTACTGGTGAAACAGCAGTCAATGCTGACAGTTCCATGATGTTCTCCTGAATTGGGTTTCTAAATTTCGTGAGCTTTATACCAATAACTGTGGCAATTGTCACGAATATTGCGCAAACGTTTGCGCGAGATTTGTTTTAGTCGAAAAAAATGAGCTCGCGATAAACGCGAGCTGCTTATTTGATATTTTACTACAGACGAGCAAGAAGGATTTGTGCTTGCTCTACCATCTTCTTGCGCCCGAAGATTAGGTGGCGACGCTTACCACCAACTTGACGCCAAAGAACTGCACTACGAATGCCAGATAACAACAGCGCACGAACTTTGTGTTGGCTTGCCGTCTGCTGCAGTACAGATGGCGTGCCCGTTACTTGAATGCGTGGGCCAATAGGGCTAACGACATCCAGATAGATGCTCGCTAAATTGCTGATCATTTGATCGTCTAGTAGCTCAAAGTGCTCTGATTGACGCTTGGCCATTTGAATACGATCGCCAAGCTGAGACATAGCATCGTTACGAGAGCTTAACTTACGTTCTAACGCCATTAAACTAATAATGTAACGAGTAATTTCACTGCCTGATGGTGTGCTATCAATCCCTTTAACCAAGCATTCTAGGCCGAGCTTTAGATCGGCTTCGCGACCGAATACGCCAACTGTGTTAGCAGGGTTCGTGCTCAAAATAGCGTTGATTGATGTTTCAAAAGCATCTTGATCACAATGTCCGTTTCTCGCTACCTGTTGAACTAAAGCAACAGCTTGGCAAATCCCAGCGAAAGCGATAGTACGGTCATAAAGTGTATTCGCCACGTAACGACTCCTAAGCTTGAGAATATTTAATGCGTTGCTCGATGATGCCGCCACCTAGGCACACGTCACCTTTGTAGAACACTGCTGATTGACCTGGAGTTACAGCAATTTGTGGCTCGTCAAAGATAACTTTAATGTTTTCATCATCGATAGGGATGATTGTACAAGGAATATCTTCCTGACGGTAACGAGTTTTCACTGTGCACTTCATAACATCGCGAATTGGCTCACGATCTACCCAGTGAAGTTGTGATGCAAGTAGACCTTCTGATTTTAACATTGGATGGTCTTTACCTTGAACGGCAATCAAAACGTTACGTTCTAGATCTTTCTCACCAACGAACCATGGGTCCTCGTTACCACCGCCGCCTTTACGGCCACCGATGTGTA
The DNA here is from genome assembly GCF_033344235.1 of Vibrio sp. Vb1554. Classification (NCBI taxonomy): domain Bacteria; kingdom Pseudomonadati; phylum Pseudomonadota; class Gammaproteobacteria; order Vibrionales; family Vibrionaceae; genus Vibrio; species Vibrio sp. Vb1554. The sequence goes on from NZ_JAWPOJ010000012.1 coordinate 108,750, forward strand.
GACCTTTACGCTGACCAAGCGTGTGGTACATCAGGCCTTGATGTTGACCAATCACTTCGCCTTCAGGTGTTTCGATGTTGCCTGGTTGAGCTGGAAGGTAGCGACCTAGGAATTCAGTAAACTTGCGTTCGCCGATGAAACAAATACCCGTAGAGTCTTTCTTCTTCGCCGTGATTAGATCTTGCTCTTCCGCGATGCGGCGTACTTCTGGCTTCTCTAGGTCACCAACAGGGAATAGGCTACGTGCGATTTGCTCGTTGCTTAATGTGTACAGGAAGTAGCTTTGATCTTTGTTGCCATCTAGACCACGTAACATTTGTGTTTTTTCACCGTTTTCTGGGAAAGAGCGACGCACATAGTGGCCCATTGCAATGTAATCAGCATCAAGTACTTCATCAGCGAATTCTAGGAATGCTTTGAACTTGATTTCTTTGTTACAAAGAATGTCAGGGTTCGGAGTACGGCCCGCTTTGTATTCAGCAAGGAAGTACTCAAATACGTTATCCCAGTATTCGGCAGCAAAGTTGATAGTGTGTAGGTGGATGCCTAGCTTGTCACATACTGCCTGAGCGTCAGCAAGATCTTCTGCCGCTGTACAATATTCTTCGTTGTCATCTTCTTCCCAGTTCTTCATGAAAAGGCCTTCTACTTGGTAGCCTTGCTGCTTTAGAAGATACGCGGAAACAGATGAATCAACGCCGCCGGACATACCGACGATGACTTTCTTTTGGCTGTTATCAGACATTACTAAACACCACTTAAATAAACGGGATGCAGATTCTATCAGAATCCACAGACCGGTGACAGATCCGAGATCGAAATCACAATTCGTTTCGCTGGATTTTTCTTCAACAAAGATTCGAACGAGTAATTTCGCAAGTATAGAAGAGGTATATATGGCATAGTTGGCCAAAATCCAAGAGGAAACATCAAATGACAGAAGAAAACCAATTTATGCAAGAAAGTGAGTTGATTGAAATTGTTGAAAATCAGCTCGAAGATGGTAACCCGCTTAAAGTAAAAGAAACCCTTATGCGTTTAATGATGACTGGCACACCACGTGAAGATGCGGTTGCGATGATGGCATGTGCGATGTCAATTGAGATTTTTGATGTAATGAAGAATGAGGGTGAGTTCAACCTAAAGCGTTATAGCGAGCACCTTGAGCAACTACCAGATCTCAGCTTTATGGAAGGTGAATAAGCCACCTAAAAGAAAAAAGTAGTCAGCAAACGTTTGCTATAATCGCTTTTATTGCTGCTTTATTATTAGCGGTATAGAATCCGCTCTCCTTTTCATCCCCTTACTCAGACTGACAATATGAAATTTCCTGGACAACGCAAATCGAAGCACTATTTTCCTGTTCATGCTCGTGACCCGCTGGTGAGCCAAGCACAAGAAAGCAAGAAGATGACGCGCACTCACATCATTGGTATTGACCAAACCTTGGTTGATATTGAAGCAAAAGTTACAACGGATGTGATTGAAAAGTACGGTCTGAGTAAAGGTCACTCTCTGGTTATCGATGACGAAAGAGCAGAAGAGTTATACCAGCAACTGAAAGAAGAGAACTTGATTACCAATGAGTATGCGGGCGGTACAATTGGTAACACGCTACATAACTACTCCGTGCTAGCGGATGACCGCTCCACACTACTTGGAGTGATGAGCCAGGATATTAAGATTGGCAGCTACGGTTACCGTTATCTTTGTAATACATCAAGCCGCATGGACTTGAACTACCTACAAGGTGTAGATGGTGCAATTGGCCGTTGTTTTGCTCTTATCACAGAAGACGGTGAACGTACTTTTGCTATCAGCGAAGGGCAAATGAACCAACTCCATCCTGATAGCATTCCAGAGAAAATCTTTAAAAATGCATCAGCACTTGTACTGACGTCATATCTAGTACGTTGCAAAGACGGCGACCCAATGCCGGAAGCAACAATGAAAGCAATTGAGTACGCGAAAAAGAATGATGTGCCTGTTGTTCTGACTTTAGGCACAAAGTTTGTTATTCAAGATGACCCTAAATATTGGCAAGAATTCATTCGAGATAACGTTTCAGTCGTTGCGATGAATGAAGATGAAGCAGAAGCACTGACGGGGGAATCTGATCCACTTGCTGCGTCTGATAAAACATTGGAGTGGGCTGATCTAGTATTGTGCACGGCGGGTCCTGTAGGTCTATTTATGGCTGGGTATACGGAGGATAGCGCGAAGCGCGAAACTTCTTTGCCATTACTTCCAGGGTCAATTGCTGAATTTAATCGTTATGAATTCAGTCGTCCGGCGAAAAAAGACTCATGCGAGACGCCAATAAAAGTGTACTCGCATATCTCGCCATATATGGGTGGCCCAGAAAAAATTAAGAATACAAATGGCGCAGGTGATGCTGCGTTATCTGCTGTTCTTCATGATATGGCAGCAAATAAATACCATAAAGAAAATGTGCCTAATTCAAGCAAGCACAGTAACGAGTATTTAACTTACTCTTCTTTTTCTCAAGTCTGCAAATACGCAAACCGTGCTAGCTACGAAGTTCTCGTGCAACATTCACCACGATTGTCGCGCGGACTTCCTGAGCGAGAAGATAGCCTAGAAGAAGCATACTGGGAACGTTAATACGAAGCGGTTTAATTAACTATTCTGTAACTAAAGTAAAAGGCACATTAAGAAATGTGCCTTTTTTATTTGTAATGGTTTAAATAAAAAAGGCTCCCTATGGGAGCCTTTTAAAAATAGCACGGATCTAGATTAGGAACTCATCCAGAGATTTACCTGCATCAAGTTGCTCTTGAATCGCCGAAGGTGTACGACCTTGGCCAGTCCAAGTTTTCTCATTACCGTTTGAATCTGTGTATTTGTATTTAGCAGGGCGAGGTGCGCGCTTCGCTTTGCCTTTCGTCTTAGTTTCGCCAGATAGCGCAGTAATAAGTGCTTCTACGTCAATACCGTCTTGAGCGATTTTCTCAGCAATCTCTGCAAGCTTAGCTTCTTGCTCTGCTTGTGCTGCGCGTTCTGCTTCTTCTGCTTCACGACGCTCATCTACGACAGTAGTGAGTTTATCTAGAGCTTCTTCCAATTGTTCTAGAGTCAGCTCACGAGAAAATGCACGAAGGCTACGGATATTTAGAAGGGTTTTAGTCAGCTCTGACATAACGATTCCTATTAAAAGGTTAATGTGTTGGGCACTTTTTATCGTTACGATTAAATAATGCCAATCTATAAATAAACAAAGAGTCCTTATATTTAACTTTATCTTTTCCTTATGTGCAAATGCTAAATCAAGATTTTGTTTAAATTTGACTATTTTTTAAAGCAATTAATATTATTACACTCGAAATAAATCATTATTAGATGAGAACTAAAATCAACAATCATTATTGTATAGAGAGAGTGATAGCTTGGTTTTTTATAAAAAAATTTGAGTTATTACTTAAAAATATGAAGCATCCATCTTTAATGCTGTGTCATATATCCTTAATTTATTGATATAAGATAAACCATGATATTTCTAAGGTAGTAATAATGTTTCATAAATAACATGATTGATGTGATTTCAGTTGCACAAAACTTATGGAAGTAGGCAAGGTTTATAAATTATCTCAGTCATTATTTATTTGTTTAATTTAGTTTGATGTGTTGCATTGACTCTCATCATAAGTACAATGGCTGCCACCTGATGCAATATTGCAGACAATTTGTTGTTAATTTGTACAGTTAGTGGTTAATTGTTTGTTGTTGCCGTAGAGGCGCGGTCTCGAAGAGTAGCTATTATTGGGGTGATGCCAATGAATAATAGTGGAAGGCGAAGATTGCCGAAGTAAGTAACTCATCAAAGTTACTTGCTGGGGTTGTATCTGAAAGGAACAACACTGCCATAGTATATATTCACATTAAACTATGGAGCGCTACTGTAGGGTTGGGTGGAGTGTTCGCTTCCCTGTCGCTAAGTTCAACATGAGCACGTATCGTATGCTACGTGACTTGTCTGCAGTAGATCTCTAGCCAAACTTTGGTTTTTGAAGATCATGAATTTAATAGATTTTTCTAGTTCTCCTGTTTCATTATTGCCACCTATTGTCGCTTTGACTTTGGCGATTTTGACTCGACGTGTATTAGTTTCCTTGGGTGTAGGTATCGTGCTAGGTGCGGTGCTACTTAATAGCTGGTCTATCAGCGACACCGCAGGTTACGTCAGTTCTCAAGTTTCTTCTGTCTTTATTGAAGATGGTGGAATTAACACTTGGAACATGAGCATTGTTGGTTTCCTAATCTTATTAGGTATGACAACAGCTTTATTAACGCTATCTGGCGGTACTCGTGCTTTTGCTGAATGGGCACAATCTCGAGTGAAGAGTAAACGCGGCTCCAAACTTCTTGCCGCCTTTTTAGGCGTATTCATTTTTGTCGATGATTACTTTAATAGCCTTGCTGTTGGTGCGATCTCTCGCCCAGTAACCGATCGCTTTTATGTGTCTCGCGCTAAGCTTGCGTACATTCTAGACTCAACCGCCGCTCCAATGTGTGTAATTATGCCTGCTTCTAGCTGGGGTGCTTACATTATTACTATTATTGGCGGGATCTTAGTCTCACATGGGATCACAGAGTATTCGGCTCTTGGCGCATATGTTCGTCTTATCCCAATGAACTTCTACGCCGTTTTTGCGCTGCTAATGGTGTTCGCTGTTGCGTGGTTTGGTCTTGATATTGGTAAAATGCGTGAGCATGAAATCTCTGCATCGCAAGGTCGTGGCTTTGATAAAGACAAAGAAAATGACTCGCAAGAAGCGCATGACCTAAACGAAGAGCTAGATATCCGTGAAAGTGAAAAGGGTAAAGTGTCAGATTTGATACTTCCTATCGTAACGCTGATTATCGCGACTATCGCTTCAATGCTTTACACGGGTGGCCAAGCATTGGCTGCTGATGGTAAGGAGTTTGCGCTTCTTGGTGCTTTTGAAAATACAGATGTAGGTACATCACTAATCTACGGTAGCTTGCTTGGCTTAGCTGTTGCACTGTTTACTGTTGTGAAGCAAGGTCTACCAATGGCTGAGATCGCACGTACACTTTGGATTGGTGCTAAGTCTATGTTTGGTGCGATTCTAATCTTAGTATTTGCCTGGACCATTGGTTCTGTTATCGGTGATATGAAGACTGGTACTTACCTTTCGACAATGGCGCAGGGCAACATTAACCCACACTGGCTACCAGTTATCCTATTCTTGTTGTCTGGCCTAATGGCGTTCTCAACAGGTACTTCATGGGGTACGTTCGGCATTATGCTACCAATCGCGGGTGACATGGCTGGCGCAACAGACGTAGCGCTAATGCTACCGATGCTGAGTGCGGTTTTAGCTGGTGCGGTATTCGGTGACCATTGTTCACCAATCTCAGATACGACTATCTTGTCATCGACGGGTGCACGTTGTAACCACATTGATCACGTATCAACACAGCTACCTTATGCATTATCAGTCGCGCTTGTTTCATGCGTGGGCTTTATTGCCCTTGGTATGACTGCTTCAATTGCGTTTTCGTTTATTGCAGCGTCGATAACATTCGTTATCGTTTGCGCTATTTTGTCATGGCTTTCAAAGTCTAAAATAGCGTCTTGCCAGAGTGCGTAATTCACTGATTTAAAAGGTGAAATTGTAGGAGGCTTCGGCCTCCTTTTTTATTTGTATTATACAATTCGAATTTTTTTAAAATTAAGGGTTGAAAAAAGTAATCAGCTTGGTTAGTGTGGTTGGTAACAAAGCAAATGAGAAGAGCCTTGAAATAAGTATGCGTAATTTTGTAATGAACATTCATCACCATCATCACCCAATCTAGTCTTTCGGGCGATGTACGCATACCCGGGAGGCAGGAAACTCCCGGAGGTAAAATCAAAGTAAAAGCAGATTTTAAACCCTCGGGAGGCTTCAATCTCCCGAGGGTTTTTTAGTTTTATTAGTTTGAAAAATACTTAGATATCAAAATCTTGCATAGGGACAAAGCAATGCAAACACAACGTTTAAGAATCGCAATTCAGAAAAAAGGTCGTCTTAGCAAAGAGAGTCAAGCTCTACTAAAACAGTGCGGCGTAAAGTTCAACGTAATGGGCGAGCGTTTAGTTGTCCATTCTGAAAATATGCCAATTGATTTACTCTTGGTTCGTGACGACGACATCCCAGGTTTAATTATGGATGGCGTGGTTGACCTTGGCTTTATTGGCGAAAATGAACTAGAAGAAGTTCGCCTTGACCGCAAAGCATTAGGTGAACCCTGCGAGTTTGTTCAGCTTCGTCGACTTGATTTTGGTGGCTGTCGTTTATCTATCGCAATCGACAAGGACGAAGAGTACAACGGTCCACAAGACTTAGCTGGCAAGCGTATTGCTACAACGTATCCTCAACTTCTAAAAGCGTACATGGATGAAGCCGGCGTTCCATTCTCTACATGTATGCTGACAGGCTCTGTAGAAGTTGCGCCTCGCGCGGGTCTCGCTGATGCTATCGCTGATTTGGTTTCTACAGGTGCAACACTGGAAGCGAACGGCCTTAAAGAAGCTGAAATTATCTTCAAATCAAAAGCGACATTGATTCAACGCACAGGTGAGTTCGACGCAGACAAAGTGGCGCTAATCGAAAAGCTGTTAACTCGCATGCAAGGCGTGCAGCAAGCGAAAGAATCTAAGTACATTATGCTTCACGCCCCAGCAGAGAAGTTAGATCAAATTAAAGCACTACTGCCAGGTGCTGAAGACCCAACTGTTCTTCCTCTTTCTGCAGATAAGCAGAAAATGGCTGTTCACTTAGTGAGTTCTGAAAACCTATTCTGGGAAACAATGGAACAGCTGAAAGAGTTGGGCGCAAGTTCAATTCTCGTTCTACCAATTGAAAAAATGATGGAGTAAGCATCATGAGAACAGTCGTTTGGCAATCATTAAGTGAGAATCAGCAAGACTCTATTTTGGAGCGCCCTGCTATTGCAGAAGGTGCCAATATCACCACTGCTGTGGCCGAAGTTATTGCTAAAGTTCGAGAAGAAGGTGACTCTGCTCTTATTGAGCTGACAGAAAAGTTTGACCGTGTTAAGCCTGAATCCATTCGTGTTTCTTCTCAGGAAATTAAGGCAGCGTCAGAGCGTTTGTCAGAGTCAATGAAGAGCGCACTAGAGCAAGCTTACGCCAATATTTCTAAGTTCCACAAAGCGCAAAAGCCGCAACCGATCAAGGTGGAAACGCAGCCAGGTGTTCTTTGTGAACAAGTAACACGTCCAATTCAAAAAGTGGGTTTGTACATTCCTGGTGGAAGTGCGCCTTTGCCATCGACTGTTTTGATGCTCGGCGTTCCTGCAAAAATTGCAGGTTGTCGTAAAGTCGTTCTTTGTTCTCCACCGCCAATCGCTGATGAGATCCTTTATGTCGCGAAGCTGTGTGGCATTGATGAAGTGTACAACGTCGGTGGTGGCCAAGCAGTTGCTGCAATGGCTTATGGCACCGAGACTGTATCGAAAGTAGATAAGATCTTTGGTCCGGGCAACGCTTACGTGACCGAAGCAAAACGACAGGTTAGCAATGATTTCCGCGGTGCTGCGATTGATATGCCAGCAGGGCCATCAGAAGTTCTTGTGATTGCCGATGAAACCGCAGATGCAGACTTTATCGCTGCGGATCTTTTGAGCCAAGCAGAACACGGTCCTGATTCTCAAGTGGTATTGGTGACTCCTTCTCCTGTGATTGCTGATCAAGTGACGGATGCGGTTCAACGTCAGCTTAAGGAGCTATCTCGTGCAGACATCGCAGAAAAGGCTCTGGCATCAAGCTTGATCATTATTTCCGAGTCGATGACGCAGTCAGTTTCTATTTCCAATTACTACGGTCCTGAGCACTTGATTGTTCAGACTAAGAACCCTCGTGAGCTTCTACCTCTACTTGATAATGCAGGCTCTATCTTCCTTGGGGATTGGTCGCCTGAATCTGCGGGAGATTACGCGTCGGGGACTAACCACGTCCTTCCTACTTACGGTTACACACGTACTTATTCAAGCTTAGGTTTGGCGGATTTCTCTAAACGAATGACGGTTCAGGAGCTTTCTGCTGATGGTTTAAAGAACCTTGCACCAACGGTAGTCACGATGGCTGAAGCGGAAGGTCTGGACGCTCACAAACGTGCTGTTACTATCCGCGTAGAAAAATTAGCAAGTAAGTAAGAATAAGAGAGTAATGAGATGGAAAAGCTAGCGCGTAAACAAGTCCAACAGCTTACCCCTTATATGTCGGCTCGCCGAATCGGTGGTACGGGTGACGTATGGCTAAATGCCAACGAATCACCATTTAACAATGAATACAAAACAGACTTTGCTCGTCTTAATCGTTACAGCGAATGCCAACCGAAAGAACTGATTTCCGCTTACGCAGCGTATGCGGGTGTTAAACCAGAACAAACACTGACTTCTCGCGGCGCAGACGAAGGTATTGAGTTATTAATTCGTGCATTCTGTGAGCCGGGTGAAGATGCGATTCTTTACTGCCCACCAACTTACGGTATGTACGCCATCAGTGCAGAAACCATCGGTGTAGAGCGCAAAACCGTGCCGCTAACGTCAGATTGGCAACTAGACCTTGCAGGCATCGAAGCTAATCTGGATAACGTGAAACTGGTTTTTGTATGTTCGCCAAACAACCCAACGGGTAACTTGGTTAAGCGTGAGGACATTGTGTCTCTGCTTGAGATGACAAAAGACCGTGCAATCGTGGTGATGGATGAAGCGTACATCGATTTTTGTCCAGAAGCGTCAACGGTAGACCTACTGGCGCAATACCCGAATCTTGCGATTCTGCGTACTCTGTCGAAAGCTTTTGCGCTTGCAGGTCTGCGTTGTGGATTTACGCTTGCGAACGAAGAGCTTATTAATGTACTTCTTAAAGTTATCGCACCTTACCCAGTCCCAGTTCCAGTGGCAGAAATTGCGACTCAGGCGCTTTCGGAAGCTGGTTTAGCACGAGCGAAGTTTCAAGTTCTCGATTTGAATGCGAACCGTGCTTACTTGCAAGTTGGCCTTTCAATGATTCCGGGTTTGGAAGTGTTTGAAGGGTGGGGGAACTACCTATTGGTGAAATTCCCAGATGGCGATGACCTTTTCAAAGCGGCTTGGGATACGGGCATTATTTTGCGTAACTCGCCAATTGAAAACTGTGTGCGTATCAGTGTGGGTAACCGTGACGAGTGCGAAAAAACGCTTGGATTTATTAGAAACTACTACGCATAAATAGAGACAGAATTTATCGCTCTCGCTCAATAGCGGGAGCGCCAAAAGAATAGCAATAAGGAAGTTCGAGTGAGCAAACAACAAAAAATCCTTTTTATTGATCGTGATGGCACCTTAATTGTTGAGCCGCCGATTGATTTTCAAGTAGACCGTTTAGATAAGCTAAAACTAGAACCATTTGTTATCCCAAGCCTGCTGTCGTTGCAGGATGCAGGATATCGTCTAGTGATGGTCACGAACCAAGATGGTTTGGGTACAGACAGCTACCCACAAGCTGATTTTGATGCACCGCACAACATGATGATGGAGATCTTTGAGTCTCAAGGTGTGAAGTTCGATGACGTACTGATTTGTCCTCACTTTGATGAAGATAACTGCTCTTGCCGTAAGCCTAAACTAGGCTTGGTAAAAGAGTACCTTCAAGGTGGCAAAGTGGATTTTCAAAACTCTGTTGTGATTGGCGATCGTCAAACCGATCTTCAACTTGCAGAAAACATGGCAATTCGTGGCATTCAATACAACCCAGAAACCATGGGTTGGAAACAGATCCTAAAAGATCTCACGGTGAAGGCTCGCGTTGCTGAAGTGGTTCGCACCACAAAAGAAACAGACATTAAAGTATTCGTTAATCTTGACGAGCAAGGCGGTAACGATATTTCTACAGGTCTTGGCTTTTTTGACCACATGCTGGATCAAATTGCGACGCACGGTGGATTCCAAATGGTGTGCAAAGTGGAAGGTGACCTGCACATTGATGATCACCACACAGTAGAAGATACCGCTCTTGCGTTGGGTCAAGCGTTGAAAGAAGCACTGGGTGACAAGCGTGGTATTGGTCGCTTTGGCTTTAGCTTGCCAATGGATGAGTGTTTGGCGCAATGCGCACTAGACCTATCAGGTCGTCCTTACCTTAAGTTCGACGCGCAGTTTAGTCGTGAGCAAGTGGGTGATCTTTCAACAGAGATGGTGGTTCACTTCTTCCGCTCTCTGACTGACACATTAGCGTGTACGTTGCACCTTTCTTCTGCGGGCAACAATGATCACCACATCATTGAAAGTCTATTTAAAGCGTTTGGTCGTACGTTACGCCAAGCAATCAAAGTAGAAGGCACTGAGCTACCAAGTAGTAAAGGCGTGCTTTAAGGCTAACGTTAGCAAGGAGAAAAACAGTGACAGAACAGAAAGTTGTCATTATCGATACTGGCTGTGCCAACGTTTCTTCGGTGAAGTTTGCCATTGAACGCCTAGGCTATGACGTAACGATTTCAAAAGATCCGCAAGTCGTATTATCCGCAGATAAGCTATTCCTACCGGGTGTGGGAACCGCCAGCGAAGCGATGAAGAACCTAGAAGAGCGCGATCTGATCAGCTTGGTAAAACAGGTAGAAAAGCCATTACTAGGTATCTGTTTAGGCATGCAACTGTTGGGCAAAGTGTCTCAAGAGAAAGGGCAGAAAGCCGACGAGTTAGTTGAGTGTCTTGGACTTTGTGATGGCGAAGTGAAGCTACTACAAACTGGCGATTTGCCGTTGCCGCATATGGGGTGGAACACGGTCTCTGCAAAAGCAGGTAATCCACTTTTCAAAGATATTGAAGAAGGAGAGTATTTCTACTTCGTGCACAGCTTTGCGATGCCTGTTGGGGATTACACGATTGCGGAATGTGAATACGGCAACCCGTTCACAGCAGCAGTACAAAGCGGTAACTATTACGGCGTGCAATTCCACCCTGAGCGTTCTTCAAAAGCGGGCGCGAAGCTTATTCAAAACTTCTTAGAATTATAAAAGGGATTTAGTGTGATTATTCCAGCTCTTGATTTAATTGAAGGACAGGTGGTTCGCCTTTATCAAGGTGATTACGGCCAAGTAACTGAGTACAAAGTCGACCCAGCAGAGCAGTTCAACTTGTACCACCAAGCTGGTGCTAACTGGCTGCACTTGGTGGATTTAACTGGCGCGAAAGACACGACAGCACGTCAACTTGATTTAATTGCAAAGCTACTAGCAAGCACGCCAGCGAACATCCAAATCGGTGGCGGAGTGCGCACAGAGCAAGACGTGATTGAGCTGCTAGAAGCGGGGGCTCAGCGTGTTGTCGTTGGCTCAACAGCAGTAAAACAGCCAGAGCTTGTGAAAGGTTGGATGGAAAAATACGGTGCAGAGAAAATCGTTCTCGCGCTAGACATCAACATCGATCAAGACGGCACACGTAAAGTAGCGATTTCTGGTTGGCAAGAAGATTCAGGCGTGACTATCGAAGCTCTGATCAACGATTACCTGACGGTAGGTTTGCAGCACGTGCTTTGTACGGACATTTCTCGTGACGGTACGCTAGAAGGCTCAAACGTAGAGCTTTATGTCGACCTATGTAAACAGTACCCACAAGTGCAGTTTCAATCTTCAGGTGGCATTGGCTCATTAGCAGATATCGAAGCGCTAAAAGGCAGCGGTGTGGCTGGCGTGATTGTTGGTCGCGCGCTGTTAGATGGTAAGTTCACAGCAGAGGAGGCATTTGCATGCTGGCAAAGCGAATAATTCCATGTCTTGATGTTCGTGATGGACAAGTGGTGAAGGGCGTCCAGTTCCGCAACCACGAAATCATTGGCGACATCGTTCCTCTGGCGCAGCGTTATGCGGAAGAAGGCGCTGACGAGCTTGTGTTCTACGATATTACCGCTTCAAGTGATGGGCGTGTCGTTGACAAAAGTTGGGTCGCTCGCGTTGCTGAAGTGATTGATATTCCCTTCTGTGTGGCTGGTGGTATTAAATCAGCGGAAGACGCGGCGCGCATTCTTGAGTTTGGTGCAGACAAAGTGTCTATCAACTCACCTGCCTTGGCGAACCCGCAATTGATTACTGACCTTGCTGATAAGTTTGGTGTGCAATGTATCGTCGTTGGTATCGATTCATACTACGACAAAGAGACCGGCAAGTATCAGGTTTACCAGTTTACTGGCGATGAAGAACGCACCAAAGCAACTCAATGGGAAACGCGTGATTGGGTGCAAGAAGTACAAAAACGCGGCGCTGGTGAAATCGTACTGAACATGATGAACCAAGACGGCGTACGTAACGGCTACGATATTGAACAACTTAATATGGTGCGTGAAGTGTGTAACGTGCCATTGATTGCATCGGGTGGTGCAGGTGCCATGGAGCACTTCGCAGAAGCCTACCAAAAAGCAAATGTGGATGGCGCGCTTGCCGCATCGGTATTCCACAAGCAAGTCATCAATATTGGTGAACTAAAGCAGTATTTGAAACAACAACGCATTGAGGTACGACTATGAGTGTGAAAGCCGCCGAAGTAAGTTCGCTAGCTGAGCGAATCAACTGGGAAAAGGTGGATGGTCTGGTACCTGCCATCGTACAAGATTTCCAATCAAGCCAAGTGCTGATGATGGGTTACATGAACCAAGATGCGTTGGCAAAAACGGGCGAAACGGGTCAAGTGACGTTTTTCTCTCGAACTAAACAGCGTCTTTGGACGAAAGGTGAGACTTCCGGTAATGTATTGCAATTGGTGAACATGCAGCTAGATTGCGACAACGATACGCTACTGGTTAAGGTGAATCCCATTGGTCCTACGTGCCACTTGGGTAATACAACTTGCTGGGATGTGGACCCTCAAGAGGAGTCACAAATGGTGTGGCTTCATCAACTTGAGCAGCTATTGGCTGCCCGCAAGAGTGCCGACCCAGATTCCTCTTATACTGCCAGTCTTTATGCCCGTGGCACCAAGCGTATTTCGCAAAAAGTGGGCGAAGAAGGCGTTGAAGTCGCGCTTGCGGCGACGTCGGGCGATAAGGCGGAGTTAGTGTGTGAATCAGCAGATTTGATTTATCACTTAATGGTATTGCTTCAAGACCAAGGCTTATCGATGAATGACGTAGTGAACAAACTGAAAGAGCGTCATAAGTAAGCTTGCTATAGATAAGTGAAAGCCCCTATGCTCTCGAGCCTAGGGGCTTTTTTAATTTAGTGTTCTTGATTCGGGGTAAAAACCGGCAACAGTGCTAGTAGCGATTAGATTCTGAATCACACTCGTTCCTCGCCGTTCAGAATGACGGTATATTTTCTAATGGTGCTTGCAGTAGAGTTATTTACTTCAAACAGGTACATATATTCACGTTATTCCGACGAGCTTAGGTGAGGTCAGGAATCTCATTAAAGCGAACTCAATAAGCTAGGCGTGGATGCCTTTACCCACAACACTTCTTAAACTTCTTACCGCTTCCGCAGATACACGGATCGTTACGACCTAGCTTTAGGCTACTCACTGGCTGGCTCAATCGTGGATCCTGTTCTGGTTCTTCTTCTGGCTCTTCTTCAGGAAATGTGCCGTCAATGTAGTACCAAAGCCCATTTTCTTTTACGAAGCGAGAACGCTCTGTCATACAGTAGCGCTTGCCGTCTTCATCAAAATAAGCGCTAAATTCGACAAAGCCTTCATTGTCATTACTGCCAGCTTCTGTTTTTACAACTTCAAGTTTGCACCAATCGCTGTCGATAGATTGGGCAATGCCTTCACGTTGCTCTTCTGCATTACAGCTTGGGTGGTACGTGTTCACCACGTAATCGACTAGACCTAACACATGCGCACTGTAACGAGAGCGCATTAACTGCTCTGGAGTGGTGACGTCAGCATGGTTGTTGTGGGCCATTTCACAACACTGTTGGTAGGTGCGGTTAGATCCGCAAGGGCAAGAAGAAGCCATAAAATGAAATCTCGATTAATTAAGCGGTAAAAACAAACAACCTCACAATTGCGAGGCTGGGGGTGAGGCATTATAGCGATTTAGGGCGTTTGAGACAGCAGTTCTTGAGCCCATTCCGTCGATTGATTAAAAGCGTCCGCTAATTGAGGTTCGGTTAATTTAAGAACGGTGCAATATCGCTCGGCTAACTCCCAGTCCGCTTGTTCATAGGCGATCGTCATCGAAAGTAAGTGACCAAGTACGCCTTTTCGACTGGTTAATGCGAGTTTTATATCTTCGTCAACGGGGATATCTTCAATGACATCCGAGAGCGGTTGATCGAGCAAAGAGCCGAGTAAAGAAAACATGCCTGTCAAAAAAGCCTGCCCAGGGTCATACCTAGTGTTCATTTGACTAAGTAACAGTTCACACATTCGTGCACGCTGAATCGCTAAAGAGTATAGAGAGTCAGGTTTATCTTCTTGAACGGACGCAATTGCAACTAAGGAAATAAAGCGTCGTAGTCGCTCTTCACCCAGATAAATAAGCGCCTGTCTGAACGATTTGATCTTAGTCGTTAATGTATATCCTGAATTTACGTAAGTAAGCAGCTTGTATGACAGCGTCACATCTATCGAAAACAGACGTTCAACCTCATTGAAGTCGATGGGCTTATCAGCAATCTCTTTACAAAGTTGGATGACGGTAAGAAACGCGGGGTTCAACCGTTTTTTCTGGATCATCTCAGGTTTGCTAAAAAAATACCCTTGAAAATAGTTAAAACCGGCTTCTAGAGCTTGCTCAAACTCTTCATAGGTCTCTACCTTTTCCGCAAGAAAGTCGATTTTAAATGGGCTCAACGCCTGAATAAAAATGGCAGCTTTCTTGATCGGCACAAGTCTAATATCAAACTTGATCATGGAAACGTATGGAAGAAAACGCTTCCAAGCTTTCGTCGGAACAAAATCATCCAGAGCAATTTTGTATCCGCACTCATGAAGGTGCTTGATGGCTTCTAACAGTTCTTCTGTCGGTTCGCAGTCTTCAAGGACTTCAATGACGAGAGATTCTTTAGGGAACAAAGTTGGGACCAAGTTCACCAAGCTTTGATGCGGAAAGTTAACAAAGCCAAGTTTGTTTCCTAATGTGTTGTAATGCGTCGATAAAAAATGATCGGATAGCAGTCGACTAGTAGCCAGCTCTGGTTCTACTTCAGGGAAGGTATTTTTAGGGCCGTCTCGAAAGAGGAGTTCGTAACCTATGGTTCGTTTTTCTCTATCCAGAATCGGTTGGCGAGCTACGTAAGAATACTTCAATTAGGTACTTCGTTCTGTTTAACTTAGTATTATGATAATAGCGATTTTTTACAAAATATCTACG
>NZ_JAWPOJ010000130.1:0-1637 GCF_033344235.1 Vibrio sp. Vb1554
GAGCAATTGTCTGGCGGTACACTGCAAATGTCACACATGGTATTTGACCCTCTAGTTCGTTTCACTCAAACAATGGACTTCGAACCTCGTCTAGCAGAAAGCTGGGAACGTGTTAACGACACAACGGTACGCTTCAAACTGCGTGAAGGCGTGAAGTTCCACTCTGGTAACTCGCTAACAGCGGATGATGTGGTGTGGACATTTGAGCGTCTACAAAGCTCTCCAGACTTTAAAGCGATCTTCGACCCGTACGAGAAAATCGTAAAAGTGGATGACTACACGTTCGATTTGGTTACTAAAGGTCCATACCCACTTGTTCTGCAAACGGCGACGTACATCTTCCCTATGGACAGCAAGTTCTACTCAGGTAAGACAGAAGACGGCAAAGACAAGTCTGAGCTAGTGAAGCACGGTAACTCATTTGCATCGACTCACGTTTCCGGTACTGGCCCATTCATCGTGACATCACGTGAACAAGGCGTAAAAGTGGAATTTGAACGCTTCAAAGATTACTGGGATAAAGCGTCGAAAGGTAACGTTGATAAGCTAACGCTAGTACCAATCAAAGAAGACGCGACTCGTGTGGCTGCGCTTCTTTCTGGTGGCGTCGATATGATTCACCCAGTAGCGCCAAACGATCACCAACGTGTGAAAGATGCGAAAGGCATCGATCTCGTGACACTACCTGGTACGCGAATCATCACGTTCCAAATGAACCAAAACAGCAATGAAGCGTTGAAAGACGTGCGCGTTCGTCAAGCTATCGTGCATGCGATCAACAACGAAGGCATCGTGAAGAAAATCATGAAAGGCTTCGCGACAGCTGCTGGTCAGCAAAGCCCTGCGGGTTACGTTGGTCACAACGAAAAACTGGTTCCTCGCTACGATCTGAAGAAAGCGAAAGAGCTGATGAAAGAAGCGGGCTACGAGAACGGCTTTGCCCTAACTATGATTGCGCCAAACAACCGTTACGTGAACGATGCAAAAGTTGCACAGGCTGCGGCGGCAATGTTGTCTAAGATTGGTATTAAGGTTGATCTGAAAACCATGCCAAAAGCGCAATACTGGCCAGAGTTTGATAAGTGTGCGGCAGACATGTTGATGATCGGCTGGCACTCAGATACGGAAGATTCGGCGAACTTCTCTGAATTCCTCACCATGACGCGTAACGAAGAGACGGGTAAAGGCCAGTACAACTGTGGTCACTACTCCAACCCTGAAGTTGACAAGTTGGTTGAGGCATCAAACGTAGAAACCGATCCAGCTAAACGTGCAGCGATGCTACAGAAAGTCGAAGCAACGCTGTACAACGAGGCGGCGTTTGTTCCTCTACACTGGCAGAACCTAGCGTGGGGCGCAAAATCTACGCTGGACATCAAGCCAATCGTCAACGCGATGGACTTCCCATACTTTGGTGATTTGGTGGTTAAAGAGTAATTCTGCGCGAAGTACTCGCCCAGCCTTCGAGTGATCGAAGGCTGGGATTGTTTTCGGCACTGAGCTTTGTTTCAGTCGGGTTGAGTGCCATTTTCAGGCTGAATTCTTGTGTGATTGTCGCTCTAGACACGCATAGTCATGGATAGTTGAAGGGGCAAGGAATGTTTTCGTTTCTGGTCAAGCGCCTGTTTCAGGCACTG
>NZ_JAWPOJ010000131.1:0-1634 GCF_033344235.1 Vibrio sp. Vb1554
GTGGGTATCATCGGTGCCAACGGCGCGGGTAAATCAACGCTATTCAAGATGCTAAGCGGCACTGAACAACCTGACTCAGGTACCATTGAGATGGGTGACACAGTGAAACTCGCATCTGTTGAGCAGTTCCGTGATTCAATGAACGATAAGAACACGGTATTCCAAGAGATTTCTGAAGGCGCTGACATCATCAAGATCAACAACTTTGAAATCCCTGCGCGTGCGTACTGTTCACGTTTCAACTTCAAAGGCTCAGACCAACAGAAAGTGATTGGCGAGCTATCTGGTGGTGAGCGTAACCGTGTACACCTAGCCAAACTGCTTAAAGCGGGCGGTAACGTACTACTACTCGACGAACCAACCAACGACCTTGACGTTGAAACGCTACGTGCTTTAGAAGAAGCACTACTAGAGTTCCCGGGCTGTGCAATGGTTATCTCGCACGACCGTTGGTTCCTAGACCGTATTGCAACGCACATCATCGACTACCGTGACGAAGGCCAAGTTAACTTCTACGAAGGTAACTACACAGAGTACATGGATTGGTTGAAGAAAACGTTGGGCCCTGAAGCTGCAGAGCCGCACCGCATCAAATACAAACGTATTGCGAAATAATGATTACGACAGACTGACACCGAAACTTACGCTTTCTGGAAAGTCTGTTGGTAATTTATACAAAGGCCGCTATCATAGCGGCCTTTGTCGTATACCCCAGCCAGTTAAAAGCGCCTTTCTGGGCCATTTTGATTGGCGTTATTAAGGTATTTGATGATTTGAGAGTCATTGGGTCAGTGAAAAACATGACCGTGTACTTACGTAACTCTGTAGCGTTCTCGACAGTTTTTAAACAACATTCGAACACTTTTTGTTCTTCTTGATATACTATTCAATCTGTTTAAATGCCTTAGAGAGCGCAATATGACGGAGAAAAGACGCTTTTCACGCATCATCTACCAAGCTCCAGCTCAGTTAGAACAACGTGATTTGAGACTTAACGCTACGATTCAAGATCTTTCCTTGCATGGTTTGCTCTTACAAGCCGAAGGCTTAGATACATTGAATCCTGCACTTTTGGTTGATGTCGGTTTCTCATTCCACCAGTCTGAACAAGAGATTACGTTAACGGCACAGATCGTAGACGTCGCTCAAGACCAAATACGGCTCAAGATCACCAACATCGGCATTGAAAGCATTAGCCAATTAAAACGATTTATCGAATTGAATGTAGGCAATAACGACCTTCTGAATCGAGAGTTAGACCATCTTTCCGATTTAGGGGAAAAATAAATCAACGCCTATTTAAGTAACAATAATTATGTCTAAAAAAATCATCATGCAGATCCCCACTAAAAACGGTGATCAGCAATTTTATTTGGGCCGCGGTTCGGTACTAGCCCTATTAACTTCGATCATCGCCTTACCTGACGTTGTCGGCGGGGCTTGGTATTTGAACCAGCAACAGATTCATAATCAGACAACGTTGGCGCAAACCATTACCAAACTAGAAAGCGAGAAAGCAGAAATCACAGCGCTCTATGAAGAGCAATTGGATACCAACCACTCACTCTCTCAAGCTTTGACGGACAAGAACAACCAGATTCAACTGCTTGGAAAGCGCGTGTTTGATGTGGAAT
>NZ_JAWPOJ010000132.1:0-1622 GCF_033344235.1 Vibrio sp. Vb1554
ACCGCCATCAAATGGGCTACCGCCACGAACAGCGTCACGCAGACGATCCGAGAACGTACCGATTTCAGTGCCAGCCATGTTTAGCTGAGTGGCTTGATCAAAACGAGCGTTGTTAGACACTTCACCGAAGTCCCAACCTTCACCGTAGAACAAGGTGTTTTCGTCAATCTTGCGGATTTGCTCAAGCGCGTAGACCATCACATCTTTTGGCTGGTGGCCCATTAAGTCGAAACGGAAACCGTCAACTTTGTAGTCGTCCGCCCACACTTTCAATGAGTCAACCATCAGTTTACCCATCATCAAGTTTTCTGTTGCGGTGTTGTCACAACAGGTTGAGTTTTCTACGCCGCCAGTGTTGACGTTAAGACGGTGGTAGTATCCTGGGACGATTTTATCTAGAACGGATGTGTCGTTAATGCCAGAGGCATTGGTGTGGTTGTACACCACGTCCATGATCAGCTTCAGCTTCATTTTGTGCGTTGCTTGCACCATTTCACGGAACTCAAGAATACGTTTTGAGCCGTTTGGATCGGTCGCGTAGCTGCCTTCTGGCACCGTGTAATGGAATGGGTCGTAACCCCAGTTGAAGCTGTCTAGCATGCGCAAATCGTTCATCAGTGCTTGCGCAGAACCGGTGGCTGGATCGTAGCTGTTCAGCACATCTTCAATCACTTTCCCGCCATCAACTTCGTCACAGACAGACGCTTCTGGTTTGATGCCACACAATTTACCTACGGTGTCAGTAATATCGACGCGGTTCGCCGCTTCTTCATCAACTGTAGCAATGTCGAACGCTGGCAGGATGTGAAGCGTTGTTAAACCAGCGTCTTTTAGTGCTTGCAAGTGAGAGACCGATTCGCGGTCTGCTTCTGTGAGTGCTAAGTACTTACCGTTGTATTCTTTGGTGCCTTTTGTATCGTTAAAGCTGAAGTCACGAAGGTGTGATTCGTAAAGTACGTGGTCTTCATCTTTTTTAACGGTTGGGCGTTCGTAGTCGCTCCAGCCTTGTGGCATCAATCTTGGATCATCCAAATCGATCACTTGAGAGTACATCGAATTTTTCGATAGGCTCAGAGAGTATGGATCTGTGACCAAGCGAGTTTCGATGACGCCCGTTGTTGGGTGGTAAACTTTAACTTGGTAACGGTAGTATTTGTTGACGACGTTGCTTTGCGCTTCAGAAACCCAGATACCGGTTGCTGAATCTTCTTTCATCGCAACGGTTGTCTCTTCTTTCAGATTCTCGTCATAGATGATCAGAGCAACGTCTTGCGCTGTTGGCGCCCAAAGTTTGAAGGTTGTTGCGCCGCCTTCCACAATCGCGCCGAGTTCTTGGCTAATTGCGTTACCTGCCTTGGAGTCGGCAAACACCGCATCCAAAACGCCCGGCTTTTGCACTTCAGTTGCAGAAATAACGTCGCCATTTGCGTTGTAAGCCACCATGACGATTTGTGATTTCAGAATCGTACGTAGGGTTGCATCGTCCACATCAATGCCAGCAGCTTGAAGGCTTGCAAGGTGGCGGAAACGAGATTTAAGACCGTCAGACAAATCGCCCGCTTTGGTCAGTTCAACAGCTGTACCGCCAGAGATTTGCTTGTCTTCATCCATTTTGATGTCGT
>NZ_JAWPOJ010000133.1:0-1615 GCF_033344235.1 Vibrio sp. Vb1554
CCTTTCAGATCGAGGTATTCCGCCAGTTCATCGAGTGTGTACTCGTACTCTGTCCAAAAATCATTTTGCCAATGTGGGTGCAGTGGATTTTTCGTCAGTAGTCCTGCGAATCCACGATCCGCTTTCAGACGCTCAATCATCGCGGATTCAATCGCAGCTGCGTAGCGAATAGGTTCACTATGCGCGATATCAGACGTACAGAATGGAACTTTCAAGCGATACGCAATGTGTGCGTGTGCGTTCTCTGGGTTCTTTGAAGTCCAATATGGTGTGGGAAGATCGTTGTCGTACCAAGCCAACACACCGCCTTGTCGATCAATATCAAAGACAAGGTAAGTGACCAACTTCGGTTGGTTCACTTGCAGATATTTTTTCTTAATCGCTGTACTTTTTGGGCGTATGTAAGTGACACCGAGTTCATCGGTGCAATACGGCTTATGAGGAAGCGTCTCGATTAGATCGAGTTGAAATGCGTTTGATTGTTTAGCTTTCACACATAACTGCACTTATGGCGGTTACGTGTGGATTGTCTTTGTCTTTCCATGTGTTAAAATTACCTTAAGCTTTAGCCCTGATAACTCTCCATTCCGCCAAGTTTGAATGAGTTTCGGGGCTTTGTTTTATCTAGAGTTAATCTTACTCCTCAATACCTTACTTCGCAATTTCCCTTCGCTTTTCTTGCTTTCAGGCACAAAAAAGGCCGCTATAGCGACCTTTCGAGAATCATTGTTCTACCGAAACACTGCACTTCGCACAAAGTGACATTACGTTAAATCCCACTCTTCACATTAAGCGACATGTTACCACCTAACATGCCGAATTTATCTTTAAGTCTTTGAATTTATGTTGACCATGAAAGATTAAATGAGCTTAGATCTGAGTAGAAATACGGCTTTTCGCCGTATAGAAAGCGTTATGTGTATTTCTTGCAAGCGCCATGATTAATCAAAACTTTTTTCTAGCCATGCGGCATGGGTGAATTAAAAAACGGTGCCTTAGAGCGTCAATTTGGCGCCTTATTTTTGCGATTTTAAGTGGTTGTAAGTTGCTGTTTTTAAGGTGTTTATTTTTCTTGAGAACTGGTTGGTAAATGTTAGTCTTCGACTCAAATAGAAAGAGGGCTAGAAAATGGATAAAACAGACCAGTTATATGTACAAGCAGACTTTTCACATCAAGACATGAGTGGTCAGTATTTTAAAAATTGCAAATTTTTCTGCTGTTCCTTTAAACGAGCGAACCTCCGCGATACACAATTTGTAGATTGTTCTTTCATTGAACGAGGTGAATTAGAGGGGTGTGATTTTTCTTACTCGGATCTTAGAGATGCATCTTTTAAAAACTGCAGTCTTTCAATGTCGTATTTCAAAGGTGCAAATTGTTTTGGTATCGAGTTCAGAGAATGCGATTTAAAGGGTGCCAATTTTTCTCAAGCTAGCTTCATGAATCAGGTATCGAACAGAATGTATTTTTGTTCAGCTTATATAACAGGTTGTAATCTTTCATACGCCAACTTTGAAAGGCAGTGTATCGAAAAGTGTGATTTGTTTGAGAATAGATGGATTGGCGCAAATCTGAGTGGTGCATCATTTAAAGAGTCTGATTTAAGTCGGGGAG
>NZ_JAWPOJ010000134.1:0-1606 GCF_033344235.1 Vibrio sp. Vb1554
CCGACTCGGCTACTCTGTATTCTTTCTATTTTTGGATAAAAATTGATGTCGACTAAAGAGTTACTGTTTTCGTTTCACGGACGTATCGATCGCAAAACCTATTGGATTTGGAATGTGATTTACTACATTTCGATTATAGGTTTTGGTGCGGGTATCAGTAAGTTGTTTCCTGCGTTTTCTTACCTGTTACTGCCAATATTCTTGTTGGTACTGCTCATTCCTGATTTGGCTATTACGACAAAGAGATGGCATGACCGCGACAAGTCGATCTACTGGTTAGGCTTGAATATTCCTTTGGTGATTGGTCGCATCGCAACGCCGATGACAAGCCCAATGGCGCAAGAACCTTCAACGCCACAGCTGTTCATTGCTTCGATTTCATTAATTTGTGGGCTTTGGATTTTGATTGAGTGTGGTTTTTTGAAAGGCACATCAGGCCCGAATAAATACGGTCCTGAGCCACAGTGATTTATGAATGTGGGAGTCTGCCTAAGGTGTGACTCTCACATCAGTAGAAATCGTTTCTGTTGAAGGCGACTACGTTGTCTGTTTTAACCGACGTCGCTTTTCCTTGTAATGCTTCTCTGAACTTCGTGACTTGTTTTTGTAGTTCATTCATTAGCACGACGTTGGTGTGATGAGGGTTTTTACAGTTGAGAATAACGCGATCAATATGGCTTTGCTGAGCCCATAAGCGTGGTTGCATCGTTTCTGATGCGCTTTCTATCATTTCTTTTGCCATCTCGTGGCGAAATTGTTCAAAGCCTTCTGGATCGCTTTCGGCCATCTGAACCAGTTCATCAAATGAGGGCAATACTTGCGTTACGTGAGTATGTAGAGTTCTCATCCCTTTCTCCAAATCCATATGGATACTCGTGTTCAATACTACAAGCGTACACCACAGGAATCAGAGTAAAGGATGAATCATTGGCCTGTCTCATTTATAAGAGAGAGCGAAAGGGCCGAAATCTAAGCGCGGATTCGGTAAACGCAGCGACGTTGACCGCTAATGATATGCTCGGTACGCTCGACGGTCGTGTCGTCTCCGAGTAAGGACTGGAACACACTCAGTTCAGATTTGCATAAACTAGGGCAACGCGTGGCGGCTTTACAAATCGGGCAGTGATTCTCGATCAAGATAAACCCGTGCTCATCTTGTTCAAGCTCTGCCATGTAGCCTTCTTTTTCGCGTAGAGAAACCAAAGTCTCCAGTTTGCTTTCTAAAGACTCACATTGGTCGAGGTGCTGGCGATAGTTTTGTAAAGTCAGTTTTTCGCGCTCGGAGGTAACTTTGTCGAGGCCATCTTTACCGAAGATGTGTTCCACGGCTTCGATAAATTGGATGGTGAGTTCGCCATGACGATCGGCGAATTGCTCATGTCCCTTCTGGGTTAAAGACCAATGGCGAGTAGGGCGTCCGACTTTGACTTTTACATCGTGAATCGACAGGAT
This sequence comes from Vibrio sp. Vb1554, assembly GCF_033344235.1. Classification (NCBI taxonomy): domain Bacteria; kingdom Pseudomonadati; phylum Pseudomonadota; class Gammaproteobacteria; order Vibrionales; family Vibrionaceae; genus Vibrio; species Vibrio sp. Vb1554. Next base: position 1,453 of record NZ_JAWPOJ010000134.1, read on the forward strand.
GCCATCATCTTCTAAACCTTGCAGGTGCTGGCGAGCACCCATGGTTGTCATCCCAAGCTCAGAAGAGAGTTGTTTTGCAGTGACAGACCCGTCACGCTTAACGATTTGCAATATCCTATCTACGGTCTTCATATTCCCACCATTTGTATTCCCG
>NZ_JAWPOJ010000135.1:0-1598 GCF_033344235.1 Vibrio sp. Vb1554
TTCAGTAGGTAGGCGCCCAGCAACAAAATACAGGCAGTGACACCGGAACCACAACTGAAAATGATGGGCTTATCACTTACTAATGGTAATGGTTCGAACGCAGCTTGCAACCCAGACAAAGGTTTAATAAAACCACGTTCCATCAGATGAGAAAATGGCAAACACACCGAACCTGGGATATGGCCGCTACGGATGCCTTCACGAGGTTCAGCCACTTGGGCATGAAAGCGCTCTTTTGAACGAGCATCAACAATGTTGGCACTACGCGCATTGCTATGAATCAATACATTATCGGCACTAAGAAAGTAAGTTTTATCGAGTGTGCCGTGAAAGTTTCCTTTCTGTGATGCCGCTTCAAAATCAGACTGGGTCGGATAACCTGCTTCAACCCAGGCGCGTAGGCCACCATTTAAAATCTGCACATTGTGATGTCCCATCGCTTTGAGCATCCACCATGCGCGTGGTGAAGCAAGCGTACCTGAGTTGTCATAAACGATGATCAAGTCCTCGTTATTTAGCCCAAGCTTTTGTGCGCTTGCATTAAATCCTGCTTCGGTTGGCATCATGTGCGGCAAAGAGGTATCAGGCAGACAAAAGTCATTGTCGTAATCAAAACGGTAAGTGTTTGGGATCCATTTATCGGTGATTTTTTTGCTTTCCGAAGGAATTTGAAAGCTAATGCTTGCGTCTAAAAGCTTTACATTTTGTTGGTCAAGTAGGGCATGGAGTTCTTTTGCACTGATCAATGCTTGCATTGCTAAATCCTTCTTGTCGTGGGAGTGACCACTATTCTAGTTACAGCTGACGAATGAAAGTGATGGCTCAAACGTGGAGCTTGTCGCTTGCCGAAATGTGGCGGCCGAACCGATCGCACAGTCAGTTGTTATCGGAACGGCGACGCGTTGTTGTTCGATATCAGGAGCGTCTATCGTCAGGTAACGTCGTTGCCCGTCTAAAGACTGAGTCAAAGTGTTGCTGATGACGGTCGCTGATAAGTTTTTTTCGCTGGTGGGTGAGCCCCACAAAAGTAAAAGGAGCAGAGCAATCGAACCGATGAAGACCAAAATGTAAGTTTTGGGGTTATCCAAGTTGAGTTCCACCCGTTTAGGCTAGCGTAAGCCTATTGTTTTACAATAAAAAAATCGCATGTTCAAAGAACGATGCGATTTTTGCTGATATTTAACATCTCTAAGAGGTTTAGGTTTGTTTGCTATTCATGACATTAATGCTTACAGGTGCCAAGATGAATCTTCTGCTGATATCACGTGCTGCACGGGGTCTGAACCGTCATAAAACCAAACTTCGACTAATAGATTTCCTTGGCTATCGGAGACCGGAAAATTCATTTCGGCTTTTCCGTTGATGAGTGCTTCAGAAGCTACTTTGCTTGCGTATTTCGCTTGATAGGTACCTGAAGTCGTCTCTTGATACTCTTTATAGACACTAAGGTGCGCGCGTTGTGAAGAGTAGCCACTAATGTCAACAGATAGAGCACGAGCGACGATCGGATCGTAGTCGTAGCCATCTGGTACGTTCAGCGTTTGCATGCTTGGTTCTTCGACCACGATGGTGGTCTGAGTTGGTGGAGGAGTTGAGCT
>NZ_JAWPOJ010000136.1:0-1593 GCF_033344235.1 Vibrio sp. Vb1554
TTTCTACAAGCTTTTTATGTTTTTTTAGAATTTCTTGACGAGAACTTTCGCCTTGTACTTGCAAAGCCCAGCCTCGTTTTATGAACTCTGAAGACAGCGCTTCTGCGACTTGGTTCATCTGCCAGTATGAGGAGAATAATACCAAGTTGGCCTTTTTGTCTTCTAAGTACTTAGGCAAGATCTCAATAAGATATTCAGTAAATTGAGGTGCCGATGGTTCGTACTTCATTGCCGGTATGAGTAACTCAGCTTGGTTTTGATAATCAAAAGGCGAAGCGAGTGCCAAAAACTGAGTCCCAGATTCTGGCTTTCCATCAATGCCTACTTGATGGCAAAAATAGTGGAAAGAGTTCAACGCTCGCATTGTTGCTGAAACTAATACGGCACCAATACAACGACTCCAAATCTGTTGGTCTAGCTGCCATCCAATCTCAAGAGGGGAGACACTCACAATAAAATCGCCTTCACGATCGGGGTGAGTTTCTAGCCATCTCGCTAAAGGCGCTCCTTTTTCTCGTGTTGGCTCTGCCATTAAATGCCAAACTTGAGCGAGGTTCTCTAGTCGTTGAATATAGAAACCTAGTTCAGCGAGCGCAGGCTCGGCCAATCTTGCCGCGAGTTCGCCATCTTTGACTCTTTCTGCAATAAGATCGGCGATTTTCGCGACGCTTTGGTTTGCTTTCTTGCTGAACTGCTTTAGCTCTTTAGATTGGTTTTCTAGCCAAGTTGGCAGTTCGCCATGTTCAAAGCGGTAGATGCCTTCTTCAAACTGAGCTGGGTCGAACTGTTTAGTCAATTGAGTGAGCGCAGGTATTAAGTTTTGCACGGAGTCTTGCAAGTCATTGCGGAAACGAGCGACACGTTTCTCATCAGCCAGTGATGAAAATTTACTGATTGACTGATTCAGCTTCTCTAGCCACGCTGCTGCGCCTTTTAAACTCGCGGATGCTGAAGCGTGATCACGGGCGACGTGAGGCAGGTGGTGAGCTTCGTCAAAGACATAAATCGTATTTTCTGGCTCTGGTAAGATTACGCCACCACCTAAGTCAGCATCAGCCATAACGAGAGAGTGATTCGCGATGATCACGTCATGTTTATCTAACTCAGAGCGAGCCTTTTGAAACGGGCACCCTCTGTGACCTGGCAAACTGTTATTACAGCTGTGTTTGTCGCTGACAATCAATTGCCAGATGCGGTCGTCTATGGGTTTAGGCCAAGCGTCGCGGTCACCATCCCATTTCCCTTGAGCGAGTGAGCGATACATGGTTTCCAGTAATTCAATGTCTTTTTTCTTTGGCTTGGTCTCAAACATCGCTAGTTGACCGCCATCCACACCACTGGCTGTTGCGAGCTTTTCTGCGCAGCAGTAGCGCTGCCTACCTTTGGCAAGAATGAAAGAGAATTCTCGGTCTGTAATACGACGGAATAGAGGAAGGTCTTTATTCACTAGCTGTTCTTGAAGCGCGACGGTTGCCGTTGAGATAACGACTTTGCGGTTGTTATGCACGGCAACTGGTATAGCGGCCATCAAATAAGAAAGTGACTTACCGATCCCTGTGCCTGCTTCTGCTACCAGTATTCGATTTGACTTAT
>NZ_JAWPOJ010000137.1:0-1587 GCF_033344235.1 Vibrio sp. Vb1554
TTTCACCCGTAGTACCATCACCACGCGTTGCCGCTTGAACTAAAACACCGTTTTCATACAGCAGACTCACGGCTAAGCCATCTAGCTTTGGTTCACAACAATACTGCTTAATGCTTTCTCCACCGATTCGGTCTTGAGCACGTTTATGAAAGCTGTCGAGTTCACTGTCGTCGAATGCGTTATCCAATGACAACATTGGGACTTCGTGTGTCACCTGACTAAATTCAGAAAGCGGCTTACCCCCCACTCGCTGACTTGGCGAATCAACCGTCACTAAATCAGGATGTTGAGCTTCAATTTCTAGCAGTTCACGCATTAGGCGATCGTATTCTGCATCTGGAATCTCTGGATTATCTTCCACGTAGTAGCGAACGGCGTGGTAGTGCAACGACTCTTTGAGTTCTTCTAGCCGTTGATGTACTGATTCAGACATAGTAAAGCCCCGTATATTGTCAATCGATGAGGTTGGGAATCCATGAAAAAGGGCTCCAATCGGAGCCCTTTTATAATTGGGTAGTAAGATTATGCGTTAGCCGCATTAAACTCAACTATTTGGCGTCGATAAGCAGCTAAACGGTCAGGAGTCATTAAGTTTCTCTTGTCATCGAGAACATTCCCTCCCATATCATCCGCAATCTGCTGCGCAGTTCTCAACATCAAGTTGAAGTTTTGCTCAGCTTCGCCATAGCAAGGCAACGTCATAAAGAAGGAAATGCCTTTCGTCGAAAACTCTGCGGGATCACCATGCTCAAGTGTGCCCGGATGCATCATGTTAGCCACACTGAACAGCACTTTACCGTTACCAGATAAATCAACATGACGATGGAAGATATGCATCTCGCCATAGATAAGACCATTTTGCTGCATACTGTCAAAAAGTTCCGTGCCAATAAATGGCTCTTCGCCCGCACAATGAACATTCAACACGATCACTTGCATTTCCGGCTCTGGCTTTGGTTCTTCTGGTTGTTCAACAACGGCAGGAGCAACTTCTTCAACCATTTCCATCTCTTGTTTAGGCGCATCAAATGCAGAAGGCATGATCTCTTCTTCAATCACCTCTTGCATTGGCTCTTCGACTTCAGACGGCTGAATTGCTACATCTTCAACATCGTTTTTCATCGCGACAAAAGAAGGGATTTCCTCGGCTTCTTCTTTTACAGAAGGCTTTTCTTCTGTCACACCACCAAGCAAGGGATCTGCCTCAAACTTACTATCAAACGTATTTTCCATCCCAAAGTCTGGTTCTTTGCGATCTTTACGGATGATTTCGAAATCGTCTTCAGGGGCAGGAGCGAAACTGCGCTCTTGCTCAACCGAATCTTTATCTCCTTGGTCAACATCCAGCTTACCAAGTGGCTTGTTGCCAAATTTTGCTTTGCCTTCTTTCTTACTGCTCCACAAACCATGAAACAGCAATGCCGCGATGGCTAATGCGCCAACAACAATGAGTACGAATCGCAATTCCTGCATTATTTACTCTCAATATACCTGTTTTTACTACTCGCAATTCCTTGAGCAGCAACCCAAGTGCAATAAATCTGAATGATACGTTTACTTTACCAAAACTATATGTAGATTTAGAAC
>NZ_JAWPOJ010000138.1:0-1586 GCF_033344235.1 Vibrio sp. Vb1554
TTCTGACTCTTTTCGCTTAATGCTCAACCGCTCTGTGCTTAAGTTTCCAGTCCTTGGGGCAGTTTTATCGAAAGCCGCTATCGCAAAATTTAGTCGAACCCTCGCTACGAGCTTTACGGCGGGCATTCCGATTCTAACCAGTTTAAAAACCACATCGAAAACGTCCGGAAATATGCATTATCAATTGGCTATCGAAGAGGTTTATCGCGATACCGCAGCAGGAATGCCGATGTATGTTGCAATGCGCAATTGCAACGTGTTCCCTGAGTTGGTGCTGCAAATGGTTATGATCGGCGAAGAATCCGGCCGACTTGACGACATGCTCAATAAAGTCGCCACAATTTACGAGTTTGAAGTGGACAACACCGTCGATAACCTCAGTAAAATCTTAGAGCCATTAATTATCGTTTTTTTAGGTATCGTTGTCGGTGGCTTGGTCACAGCAATGTACTTGCCAATCTTTAACTTAATGAGTGTATTGGGCTAGAATGAGCCGTTAATCCCTTCAAAACAGCATGTTGCTGATTTGACTTATCGCTCAAGAGATAAATATGGAAGTGTTCCAGTACTACCCTTGGCTATTCGTGGTGTTTGCCAGTATCTTCGGTTTAATTGTGGGTAGTTTTCTTAATGTAGTCATTTATCGGCTACCTAAAATCATGGAGTTAGAATGGCGCCGTGAATGCGCCGAATCATTCCCTGAATATAAGATTAAGCCACCTCAAGAACTTTTGACATTAAGCGTGCCTCGCTCTTCGTGCCAAAACTGCGCGACGCCAATTCGTATTCGAGACAATATTCCTGTAATCAGCTGGCTATTGTTAAAAGGAAAATGCCATCATTGTCATACCGCAATTAGTCCTCGCTATCCGCTGATAGAATTACTCACTGCTGCGTGCGCTGGTTTTGTGGCTTATCATTTCGGCTTTAGCTACTTTACGGTTGCGTTAATCTTTTTCACATTTGTCTTAATAGCCGCGACTTTTATCGATCTCGATACTATGCTGCTACCGGACCAATTAACATTACCATTCACTTGGGCTGGCATTGCGTTAGCATTAACAGAAATAAGCCCTGTTAGTCTACAAGACGCCGTAATTGGTGCGATTGCCGGTTATTTGTGTCTTTGGTCAGTATATTGGGGTTTCAAACTGCTTACTGGTAAAGAAGGCATGGGTTACGGTGATTTTAAATTGCTGGCCGCCCTTGGCGCTTGGCTAGGATGGCAATCATTACCAATGATCATCCTACTTTCTTCCGTCGTCGGTGTGATATTCGGGCTCGTTCAGTTACGACTACAAAAACAAGGTATAGAGAGAGCTTTCCCTTTCGGCCCATATTTAGCGATTGCAGGATGGGCAAGCTTAATCTGGGGCGATCAAATTCTAAGTTGGTACTTCACGTCAATTTTAGGGGTGTAAATGGCTTTGGTAATAGGCTTAACGGGTGGTATCGCCAGCGGTAAAACTACCGTAGCGAATCTGTTCAAGCAGCAGTTTAAAATTGATATTGTCGATGCAGATATTGTCGCACGAGAAGTCGTCGAACCTGGAACTCCCGGGTTAAATGCAATCATTCAACATTTT
>NZ_JAWPOJ010000139.1:0-1583 GCF_033344235.1 Vibrio sp. Vb1554
CGCATACCAATGAACAAACTCATGAAGTGATCCGCAATAACCTGGATCGTAGCCCAATGTACGCAGGTGTGATCGAAGGAATTGGCCCACGTTACTGTCCGTCTATCGAAGACAAAGTGATGCGCTTTGCGGATAAGAACAGCCACCAAATTTTCATTGAACCTGAAGGTCTTACCACGCACGAGTTATACCCGAATGGTATTTCCACCAGCTTGCCGTTTGATGTTCAAGTTCAAATCGTTCGTTCAATGAAAGGCTTCGAGAACGCACACATTGTTCGTCCTGGTTACGCGATTGAGTACGATTTCTTCGATCCACGTGATTTGAAGCAAACTTACGAGACTAAATTCATCCGTGGTCTATTCTTTGCTGGCCAAATCAACGGTACAACAGGCTACGAAGAAGCTGCGGCACAAGGCTTAATGGCGGGCTTGAACGCAAGCTTGTACAGCCAAGGCAAAGAAGGCTGGAGCCCGCGCCGTGACCAAGCATACATGGGCGTTCTGATTGATGATTTGTCGACCATGGGTACCAAAGAGCCGTACCGCATGTTCACTTCTCGCGCGGAATACCGCCTATTGCTTCGAGAAGACAACGCCGACCTTCGTTTGACAGAAAAAGCTCGTGAACTTGGCTTGATTGATGATGTTCGTTGGGCGCGTTTCAACGAAAAAATCGAGAACATGGAAACCGAGCGTCAGCGTCTGAAGTCTACTTGGGTAAACCCAAACTCGGCGGGCATTGATGAACTGAACAAACTGCTGAAAACGCCAATGGCGCGTGAAGCAAGTGGTGAGGATCTTTTGCGTCGTCCAGAGATCTCATACTCACAATTGACTCAACTTGATGCCTTTGCTCCTGCTCTTGAAGATCAACAAGCGGCAGAACAAGTAGAAATTCAGGTGAAATACGACGGTTACATCAAGCGTCAGCAAGAAGAGATCGAAAAATCACTTCGCCACGAACACACAAAACTGCCTGCGGATTTGGATTACAAAGACGTAAAAGGTTTGTCGAACGAAGTGGTTGCGAAACTGAGCGAAGCCAAACCGGAAAGTATTGGCATTGCTTCGCGTATTTCCGGCATTACGCCTGCAGCGATTTCAATTCTTCTTGTGCATCTGAAAAAGCACGGCTTGCTGAAAAAAGGCGAGGAAGAGTAATGAGTGCACTACGAACCAAGCTTGATTCACTGATTGCACAGACCGATTTAGACGTTTCAGAAAAACAACGAGAGCAGTTAGTCGGTTACGTTGAGCTGCTCGATAAGTGGAACAAAGCGTACAACCTAACTTCGGTTCGCGATCCTTTAGAGATGTTAGTGAAACATATCCTTGATAGCATCGTGGTCGGCACGCATCTGCAAGGTGAACGTTTTATCGATGTGGGCACTGGCCCAGGATTGCCAGGTATTCCTTTGGCGATCATGCATCCGGAGAAAACGTTCTTTCTGCTCGATAGCCTCGGTAAGCGCATCCGTTTTATCAAGCAAGTTGTCCACACGTTAGGTTTGAAAAACGTGACACCAATTCAAAGTCGCGTCGAAGAATTCCAACCGGAAGAAAAATTTGATGGCGTTTTGA
>NZ_JAWPOJ010000013.1:0-119327 GCF_033344235.1 Vibrio sp. Vb1554
GAACAACCTTTAATGGGTGTACAACGAGATGGCATCCGCGGACGATTGCTCATTATTCCTGAGATTTCGATGATTGTATCTTACTGGGTTGAGGGCGATATCATCCGAGTTATGCGTGTACTACACCAGAAACAAAAATTCCCTACGGATTGATTGCTTCCTCTGGGGAACTAACGCCTTGCTAAGGTGTGAGTAACGCAATACAAAAGCTACCGCACGGCGCCTTAAACACATAAGCCACCGCAAAGTGAAAATGCCACGCGTTACGAATCACTCTTAAGCAATTTGTTAGTACATGCGCTACTTCTATTCATGCGCTCCAAGATATTGAAAAATTAGATGATATGAAAGGCTTTGAACACTGAAGTGAGACGGGCAGCTACAAAACCTAAACTCGATTAAGAGACAAAAGTTGGCTAGAAGAAAAACGCCCTGAACTTCCCTACTTTTACTGGCTTCAAATTAGAAAAGGATTCGATCCTCGCACTTGGACGGCAACACCAAAGAAAGGCAATTCTGACTTAGTAAAAACCACCAAAGAGAAGAAGCGTCAAAGAAATAGGCTAAGAGTTAGAAACCGTAAACGGTGAAATCAAAGCAAACACTCCGCATATAGTGCCACCGGAAAGAACGTGAAAGGTACAAACTGAAAGGTGTAAAGACGAACGCCAAAACAGATAAACACCAAAACTGATGACCTTTGATGCTAAACCCGTACTAACGCCCAATTAAGGGGTGAACAACGCCTCCACCCAAACCTAAAGCATTGTGCCATAAACACTAAATTTGAAGTAGAAGCAAAAATGCCAAGCGTTGTGAATCCCTCTTAAATTGATTGTTATGTTCGTAGCTATTTGAAACCACTGATATTTACAAAACCAGGTCTGAACGATGCAACAGACTGCTCAAGCTAAGTGCTGCAACACTTCAATTTGAATGTCTCTCAGTAAGTTTTGAGTATGCTCCGACTGTAAATTAAGTTCGCACCAGCCATCAGTACCCATATATTCAGCAGAAATATAGCTGATATTTTTAATACCACTTTCATTGTTGAGGATTCCAGATAGTCGGAAAATGCCTAATTTTGTGTGGATTCTGCTAATTTTGAAGTTTTCCATAAACCTCCAAGAACATAACGCCGCATTAAGGGGTGAACAACGCCACCACCTAAACTAAACCATTCTGCCGTAAACACTTAAGCCAATTCAAACCAAAACTGCCAAGCGTTGTGAATCCCTCTTGAATGCCTTGTTAGTTGCCAAACCTAAAGCTTTGATTTGAAGTTAATTACCGCTTTGCCAACACTAGCTTTACGTGTTTTGGAAAACTCAAATCAGGCGCAGTTTCAAAGCGCCTGTCACTGAAACCACTTGGAATAAGCAGCGCCGTAGAAAACGGACTCACAACACCAATAAGCGCCTTTGGACAAACAATGTTACAGAGCTAACTTTCAACATATAAATCGGTTTCTGAAATAGAGAATACAACCATAAAAGAAACCAACGCACGATTTTACAAACCCAAATAACTAGAAACTGAAATACGAAAACCGAGCCAAAAACACACGAACCTTAGCCCTAAATATTTTGTTTTAGCTGCGTTTTTCTCGTTGGCAACTAACGCCCTGTTAAGGTGTGAGCAACGCAATACCGAAGCTCCCGCATACCACCTTAAACACTAAAACCAACGCATGATAAAAATGCCACGCGTTGCGAATCACTCTTAAACAGTTTGTTATACGCACGAACGTTTAAGCCAAGATTTTATGCCAAGCCCCACTTTGAAACCATGATTTTTATGTGCTTTGATGCACTTAAGTCAGGCTTAGACTCAAAGCGGATTGTCACTGAAACCACTTGGAACAAACCGCGCCGCAGAAAACGGACCTGCAACACCAAAAAGCACTTTTGGAAAGACAATTTCACAATGAGGACTTTCAACAAACTCACTGAAACCACGTGAACTCACCACGCCAAAGAAAGCGCCCTTTCAGCGAGTAAATCGGCTTTTAGAAAGACAAACTCACTGAGCTGAGTTTCAGCAAAAAACGCAGCCTAGAATGACCCTGAAAAATCAGCACCAAAGAAGAAAATCACCCGCCAACAACAGGCCGAAAGTGAACAAAGAACCAAAGAAAACTAGGATTGAAACAGGAAAACTTCGACGCCCAAAGACCAGAAATCAACGCTGAAAACTGCAATTTTGACCTGAATTTTTAGGCTTTCTTCATATAGCGTATAACGCCGCGTTAAGTGGTGAGCAACGCTACCACCTGACCTAAACCATTGTGCCGTAAACACTAAAGCTGAATCAAACCGAAAATGCCAAGCGTTGGGAATCCGTCTTAAACGCTTTGTTAAGCGACTTTCTTGGAGTTGATCGCTTGATGTAGCAAATTCTTGGGTGAGCCAATTTCCAACATTGCAACAATCAAAGATGTTAATAGCGCATCGGACGCCTTATAGAATTGTGTCAATGCTTCCGAAAACTTCATAACATCAAGTTCAGAGATAATTTCGTATTGTTTGATTGCTTCTTTCTCTCTATGAGCAATGGTGTTATGGCGTGTTTCAGAGAACTGCGATTCTATAAGTTTACGTGCTTTCTTTAGCTCTTTTAGTGCACTTACAACTTGAGACTTGGATGTTTCTGATAATCCAGTTGCTTCATAGATAAAGTGCATTTTACGCCCAGTAACTTTCCCCATGTCCCACTCATATATAGTAAGAATGAGAGTTCTGAGAGCAATGTTTCTTTTAGTTTCATTAGGATGTGAGAAAGCATCAGCTTTCAAAGCTTGAATGTCTCTTTCGGCGAGCAAGAAAAACAAACCAATATTAAAAAACTGCTTAGTCGCAGGAAACAAGCTTTCGTCAATTTTTCGATATTCACGCACGGTTATGTCAATCGCGTTATTTATCGCCTTATCTTTGACCTTAAATTCTCGATTCAATTTGTAATGCAGGCGAAGCATAAACAAGTATCGGATCTTTGAACCAAAGCGACTGTGGAACTTCAAACGAAACCATCGCTCTTGAACTGAACGATCTTTATCAAGAAATTTTTTACTAAACATACTTATACCACCGCTTGTCGCTTAACGCCCTGTTAAGGTGTGAGCAACGCAATACCGAAGCTACCGCATACCACCTTAAACACTAAACGCAACGCATAGTAAAAATGCCACGCGTTGCGAATCACTCTTAAACAGTTTGTTAAGTTTTTAGTACGTCGTAGTTACTTTGTACCAAAAACCAGCGGTTTCAAAAACATTATCTCGCGATGTTGATAGCTGCATAATATACAATTTGTCCGATGAATTATCCGAGATACTAATAATTCCCTGCTGACAAAGAGCATCATTGTCACGAAAGTCGATTTTGTGGTTACACAAAAATTGATGCATATCGTCGATGTGAAATGAGTTATTAATGAAGCCATCTACTTGTTTAAGTTCTGCATAAGCTTTAGGAGCAACTTCATAACCGATTACCGCTCTTAATTTTAGATAGTCGCCAGACTCTAAAGAAATTGGAAAACTAACTTTATTACCATTCTCTTGATACAAGCCTTGGAACAACCCTGAGTACTCTTTCCGCCCTTTATCGCCAAGTAAGTACACATCACTTTCTAAGATAGTGGTTTTACGGTCGCTATTATTTGTAACAACGACATCCCAATTTGTTTTCAGTAGTGGAGGAATAATATCCGCTACAGGAGCTTTAATTTCAGTTTCATAACCAAACCTTTGAGCATTTAAAGAAACTCTTAGGTTCTCTTTACGATCTAAAGTTGCCTGATAAGAAAAATAGAGTGAGATCAGGGAAATAATAAAACCTGCTACACCTGTAATACTACCTATTTTATTATGCATACTTTCCTCAAATGAAACTTAACGCTTTCTATACGGCGACTTGCCGTTTTTCTGGCAGGCTACCGCCTTCTTTCTTATCAAAAGCGCTATCAATCGTAGCACTTATATGCATGAAACAAATAGAAAAACAGTATGAATATGTGTGGTGGCGCGCGCAATTAGGCGGCGCACAGCACGCTAATTTCAAAAGTGGTGATACATTAACGGAGCTGTATAAATAAACAGGTTAATTTATCATGAAAAGTCAGTTTTTACTTAGTGTAAAAGAGCACATGCTTACTCGTCATTATGCGAATAAAACTATCGAAAGTTATCTATTTTGGATAAAACGTTTTATCACTTTTCACCAGCTCGCCCACCCATCAACACTAGCAGAAGATGATGTCATTCAATTTCTGAGTTACTTAGCGGTAGAAGAAAAAGTTGCGGTAAAAACGCAAGCTTTGGCGCTGAACTCAATATCATTTTTATATCGTGATTATTTTAAAACCCCACTATCACTTGATATGAGATTTCAGAAATCCTTGACCGAAAAGAAACTTCCCGTTGTGTTAACCAGGGAGGAGATCCGAAGATTCGTTCAACATATCGACCCGAGGTATAAACTCCATATTCAGCTGCTTTATGGCTCAGGGCTTCGAGTCATGGAGTGTTTGCGCTTAAGAGTTCAGGACATCGATTATGATTATGGCGCAGTTCGTGTTTGGCAAGGAAAAGGAGGTAAAAATCGTACCGTAACGTTAGCAAAAGAGCTACATGAGCCGCTTAAAGCTCAGGTTAATTTAGCAAGAGATTACTATTTTAAAGATAGACACATGCCTGGTTATGCGGGGGTATACATCTCTGAAGGTTTACGACGTAAATACCCAAAAGCGGAGCTAGATTTTAACTGGCACTTTTTGTTTCCATCAACAAAGTTAAGCGCAGATCGAGACACTGGTGAATTGAGAAGGCATCATATCAATGAAAGCGCAATACAAAGAGCAGTAAAGCGCGCGGCAAGCGACGCAAGCATTGAGAAAACTGTAACTTGCCACACACTAAGACACAGTTTTGCCACGCACTTATTGGAATCTGGCGCAGACATTAGAACTGTTCAGGAACAATTAGGGCATACTGATGTAAAAACCACGCAGATCTATACTCACGTTATCGAGCGCGGGGCTGGTGGTGTGTTGAGTCCATTATCCAGCCTTTAGAAAAACAAAGCCACCTCGAAAGGTGGCTTTGTTTTATAACTCTTTATTGACGAACACCGAGTTTCACATTGCCTTTTGAATCAAACCAAAGTGCTTGCGAACGGCGACGTCCTATTAGTATCGGACCATCGTCATAAAAGAGAAAGTTCTTCCAGTGCTTTTTAAAAATAGACCATTTCGTTTCGATGACATTGTACTTCTCGTAGCAAAAGTAAACGGTTACATCGTCTTGCCAATCGATATGTGCCTCAGCTTCCGCTGGCATGTCAGGATCATCCGACTCCCACGCAGCCATCCAATCCACAGTTTCAGACCAATTCGCCTCATTCATTGGCCAGTCTTGGGAACTAAGTCTATCCATATCAGGGCTTTGAGCACTGATATTTTCTTTCCAAAATTGTGCTGAGCGGGCTTGGCTCATCGGCTTAATAAAAGCCAAATCTTCTTCTGGCACAGGCATCGACTGATGCGTAAAAATCCATTTTCTTTGGTATTCGTCCAAAGGCAAATAAGACATTCAGTCTCCTTTATTACGATTTCAGCCAACCTTTCTCTGTGGCTTCTTCAATCAACTCTTTCGCTTTGTCCCATAAGGTAACAGAGCCAAATTCAATTCGTTTATTAATGGTAAGTGCTTGTTCGCGTGAGACACCATGTTCCTTCCAACTCTGACCATTATTATGGTAGTTCAAGAGCATTGGAATTAACCGATCGAGTGCTTTTGCATACTTAGCATCATCGGTCTGCGCGGCTTCAAATTCATGCCAAAGCGCCAATAGCTCTTGCTCCTGATCGCTGGGTAACATACCAAACAAGCGCTCTGCGGCTCTAATTTCTTTTTCTGCTTGCTCTTGAGACGCAGCAGTATCATAAACAAAGGTATCGCCCGCGTCGATCTCTACTACGTCATGTATCAATAACATTTTCATCACTCGGCAAATATCAACAGGTGCATTCGCATGCTCTTCCATCAATATTGCCATCAGTGCGACATGCCAACTATGCTCACCACTATTTTCGAGGCGCCCTTCAGCACTTTTAACTCGAGTTCGGCGCAAAATGCTTTTGAGTTTATCGAGCTCGATTACAAGTGCTAACTGCTTTTCCAATCGTTCCATACTATCGCCCTTCTGGCTGCCAATTCGGATTAATAAGCGACGTTAGGACGTGGTCTTGCCACTCACCATTAATCAAAAGGTAATCTTTTGCATACCCTTCTCGGTTGAACCCTACATGCTCTAGCACAGATTCACTACGTTTATTGTGAGGCATGTAGCCAGCTTGAATACGATGCAGTTTCTGGACATTAAACATGTAGTCGCAAGCCATGGTTAATCCACGACGCATATAACCATGCCCTTGCGCTTTTTCAGCGAGAGAATATCCGACGTTACAAGAATAAAAAGGGAAACGACTCAAACTACTAAAGGATATCGTACCTAGCATTTCACCCGAAGAGGCTCTGACTAAAAGGCAATAATACCCCAATCCCATTCGATGCAGCTCATTGAGCTTGATAAGCTTTTGCAACCAACCGTTCACTGAGAAAAAAGCCTCTTCACGTTTCGGTTCAAACGGTTTCAGGTATTCTCGGTTCGCTTGAAAATATTCGGCAATCATATCTGCGTCACCGATTTCAGCGGTACGAAGAAGCAAGTCACCGTCCAACTTATGAACGGCGATAGATGAGCTGTTATCTTCCATTACAAATGATTAATTCCGTCTTTTCGTTCAATTCGATTAATTCTTACGTATACCGTAATCACGCAGTTTATTAGCGATTGAGGTATGCGATACATTCAAGCGCTTAGCAAGCTTGCGGCTTGATGGGAATGACTGATACAAACGTTCCAGAACTTGAGATTCATAATCACGCATGATCTCATCCAAAGAACCGTCGATGTTAAGCGTTGCACTACCAGCGCCGACTGACTGAGGCTGAGGTAAATTGAAGTGATCCGCGTTTAGTATATCACCATCCATTTCCGTGAGCGCTCGAAGAACCATGTTATCCAGCTGGCGCATGTTTCCTGGCCACTGATAATTTGCAAGGGCATCAACTAGACCATCATCAAACTCTGGCTTATCAATCCCAAGCTGTTGAGCATGTTTCGCCACAAACAACTCAAGCAATGGTGCAACGTCGTTTGAGCGCTTACGTAACGGAGGAATGCTGAGCGTAAGTACGTTGAGACGATAATACAAATCTTCACGGAACATTCCTGCTTCAGAAAGCTCGGCAAGGTTATGTTTTGTTGAAGCGATGATACGAACATCGACATGCATCTCATCTTCTGCACCGACACGACGGAAATTACCATCCTGTAGAAAACGTAACAGCTTGATTTGAAGGTGCGAACTCATTTCACCGATTTCATCAAGAAATACCGTGCCGCCATTTGCTTGCTCAAAGATGCCTTTGTGGCCTTGTTCATGATTGAATGAACCCGGCGCATGACCAAAAAGTTCGGTTTCTGCTACATCGTCAGGCATCGAAGCACAACTCAAAACTAGGAATGGCTTGCTCGCGCGGCTAGAACGGCTGTGGCAAGCTTTAGCAAGCATTTCTTTACCGGTCCCCGTTTCGCCCTCAATCAACAATGGTTGGTCAAGCACAGACAGCTTCTTAGCTTGGTTCATTAGTGCTTTATGACGGTTCGATATACCAACAAAGTGTTCAAAACCCAGAGGATTATGCAGCGGTAGCGCTTCTTCAATTCTGGCAACTTGCTGACTAGAGCGAATCGTCATTAGAGTACTCGCTAGAGTCGAGTTTTGCGCTTCGTCTCGGATATAAACGGGCATCAACTCTAGAACATAGTCCAAGCCATCAATCACAAGGTTTTCCCGCGTTCGACCATTAACACCTTCAGACCAACGAGAGAAACGAACACTTGGTAACAAAGCACCGATTTGAGTACCAATCACTTCTTGCTTGTGAAGGCCAAGCAATGAAAGTGCAGACATGTTTGCCATGTCTACGGCACCTTTAAGATCAATGGCAAAAACCGGATCGGGCAAGTTATCAACTAACGAGAGCAGCTCCGTATTGTGGCGCTCCATCGGCATAAACTGGATTTTACGTACGTCTTTCACCCCCGGAATACGGCGGATTTCAGCCATCAGCTCACTAAACGTATCAAAATCAATATCCGGGCAATTCAAATAGATAATACCGCTAATATCGATTTCGATACCACGCAAGTCGATGCTTTTAGACGCTAAAATATCGAGCAGTTCTCGGGTCAAGCCGAGTCGATCTTCACATAAGACTTCAAGACGCACTTAAAATATCCCAATTCACAACTGTCAGGAAAAGTTGACAGTAGTTTCTATCATGCTTGGAATGGCGTCAAGCAATCCTATCCATCAAAGTTGATATTCGTTACGGTTTCATCGTAATTGATGCAACTTTCGCCGCCACAGCCTTGCGTATGGTGCCCAACTTAACCTGACGGTCAGGATACCAGGGTAGTGGACGCAATAAGGTCATCGCTTTCAAGCCCAAACGTGCCGTTAGAATACCAACACCTAGTCCCTGCCCCGCACGAGCAGAAACTTTGCCAGCAAGATCCATCGACATCAAATCCATACTGGCATCAATAGCGATCTCACTGGCACCAGCCGCCGCCATATTGACAAATACCGCTCTTAGTAACTTGATGCGAGATGCATAACCTAGCTCTACCCCATATACCTTGGAGAGGTTGTCGATCATTTTGAAATTTCGCCAAGCCACCAGCAACATATCAGCGGCAGCCAGAGGGCTCACGGCGACTAGGGCCGCACACTCGGTTGCGTGCTGTGATACGATTTTCGTTGCCAACTTGTCTTGTTGGCTCACCACCATCGAGTCATACATATCAAGAATTTCAGCGTC
The DNA here is from genome assembly GCF_033344235.1 of Vibrio sp. Vb1554. Taxonomy (NCBI): domain Bacteria; kingdom Pseudomonadati; phylum Pseudomonadota; class Gammaproteobacteria; order Vibrionales; family Vibrionaceae; genus Vibrio; species Vibrio sp. Vb1554. Next base: position 8,954 of record NZ_JAWPOJ010000013.1, read on the forward strand.
ACTATGAGCAGGGTTAATACTGTTCTGCCAACGATCAAAGCCCGGATTCTCTGCCATCACACCACTTTGTTCTGCTACGGTTTCGCAAAAGGCTTTCCCTTTCCCAACGCTCTCACTATTAACAAGTGCTTCTGCTTCTTCTTGAACACTAAAATGATTTCGTAGTTTTCGCAGTTTCCAAAGCTCTTTACCCATAGCTCCTAAACCAAGCGAAGCGATCGCAGCAATAAACCCCGTCCAGCTTAAGGCTAGCCAATCAGAAGCCTGAATTGCGGTTATAACCGAGTCCACCGCTTGCCAGCCAACCAGACCAGCAAAAGTTGCAAATGCGCCAGTCGCGAGCCATTTTCTGCCCGATTTTGGACGAATGACATGCTCGAGTTGCAATTCCTGTTCGGTCTCCTGGTGCGCTTCTTTAACTTCAACAGGTACAAATGTTTCTTTTTCGCCGAATGTTTGCTGCGCCGTCAATTCCGGTTGATTCGATTGCTGCTCTTTTTCCATTACCTTTTCAGAGAAAACTTGTTTTTGCTTCAACTCACTCATTTCAATTTATCTCCAATCAGGTAATCCAATGCTTTGTCTAAGCGTATGTGCTTCACTGGCTCATCATTCGGTGAGGGCATCGGACGAAACGACGTAAAATCAAACCCGTTGTTTTGCCAATACGCTGCATTTGGTAGCTTTTTCGGCACCTCTCCGGGAAACATAGTCATCGGCTCACCACCCAATGTTGTTCCTTGTAACGCCGGGATGGTCTTATCTCCAGAGGAAATAAACCCCGTCGTGGTTGCTTGGATGGAAGCGATACTCATGCAGCTCATCTCAATATTCTCGTAGGCTGCCGTTTGCCATGCTGGATGCACCATTTGTTGGAGCAGAGACACCAAATTTGGGTGCTGATCGGGCGTGATATGATCCGCTTTTGTAGCAGCAAACAACACTTTGTCGATTTTTGGTGAGAACAAACGACGCAAAAAGCTACTACGACCATAGCGGAAGCTATGCATGATCTGTTCTAGCGCTTGGCGCATGTCGTAAAACGCTTCATCACCGGCATTGAGAGGCTGCAAACAATCCACCAGTACAATCTGGCGATCGAAGGTCGCAAAATGATGCTTATAAAACGCTTTCACGACTTTCTGTTGGTATTCCTGAAAACGGGCTTCTAACATCGCTAAGTTACTGCCCTTGGACGCTTTGCTTTCCGAATCAACACGACACGGAAAAAACTGTAGCACCGGCGCGCCTGCTAGCTCACCAGGTAATACAAAGCGGCCAGGCTGAACCCAATGAAGGCCAGCGTCTTTACAGGCATGAAGGTACTCGGTGTATGTGTGTGCAACTTTCTCAAGTAGTTTCTCATTCACTTCTGCAAAGAGATCCACTTTCTCCAGTTCAGAAAGCCAAGCTTTGGCTAAATCGCCACGCTGGCCTTTAAGTGCATCAAACTGAGTTTGCGACCACGTTGCAAAGTCCATGTCCAATAAAGGCAGGTCGAGCAACCACTCTCCTGGATAGTCGATAATATCAACATTTAAAATTGCGGTTTTACTCAACAGCTTTTTCGTAGTTTTATTTGGTTTGTACTTGAGCGCTAAGCGAATCTCACTCACATCACGTGTCGGTACTGGCCACTGAGGTGGAGTGGCATGAATTTGGCTCATCGCCTCATCGTAAGCAAAGCGTGGCACCATCATATTCGATTGAGGCTCACGCTTCGCCCCAATAAGGCGCTTATCTCTAGCCGCAGTCAAAAGAGGCAAATTGTCATGGGTTGCAGTATGAAGAAGCTGATTCACTAATGACGTGATGAATGCCGTCTTACCGGCACGAGAAAGTCCGGTGACAGCAATTCGAACATTAGAGTCCATACCTCTGTTGATAAAGTCATTAACTTCTTTCTTTATTCTCTTCATTACGCTTCTTTATCTTACTCCACTTTAAAACAACGTTGTCAGCGACTTCGAATTTCGATCTATGAATACTGTTCTATCCCGAATTCTATGAGTTTAACTTTATATACCTTAATAAAAGATGAACAAAACATCCGGCTTGATGCTGTATTAAAAAAAGAAAAGCCCCTGAGTGGTTCAGAGGCTTACTTAATCTACAGCATTAGTAACTCTATATGCGCTGATTACTATGTTAAACAGGAACCCGCTTTCTTTAAGCCTAGTCGTCTTCGATCAACTTATAGATAACAAATAGAGCGATTTCTAAAATCAGCCACAACACACATGTGATGGTCACGTACTTTTCATCAAAGATGCTGATACCGTGAAGAATCAAGTCATAGCCAACAAAGCCACCTATCACTACAGCAAGAATAATTTGTAGAATCTGAATAAAACGAGGCATGCCGTCTCCTAATTATTGTTCGCATAACGTTTGATTGCTATGCCTAAAGGTTTATATCCTTAATTATATAGACAAAAAGTGCAGGTTTCGCTGCACTTTTGTCAATTGTTTGCTAGGTAAATCAGCACCTTGTCACATTCTCTCTGCTGAGACGCAGCAAGATTGCCCTTTGCCTTATGCTTCCATCTCTTGAATTTTCACTTTCCAAGTGTCTGGACCAATTTGGTGCGCGTTAACACCATTTGAGTCGACAGCCACTGTTACTGGCATATCTTCAACTTCAAATTCGTAAATCGCTTCCATACCTAAATCTTCAAATGCGACAACGCGAGCTTTCTTGATCGCTTTCGCCACCAAGTACGCAGCGCCACCGACAGCCATTAGGTAAACCGCTTTGTGATTCTTGATAGATTCAACCGTTGCAGGGCCACGCTCAGCTTTACCGATCATGCCCATGATGCCGGTCTTTTCTAGCATCATGTCGGTGAATTTATCCATACGCGTAGATGTTGTTGGGCCAGCAGGACCAACGACTTCATCACCAACTGCATCGACAGGGCCTACGTAGTAAATGAACTTACCGTTTAGATCTACGCCTTCAGGTAGACCTTCACCGTTATCTAGCATGCCTTGAATACGTTTATGCGCAGCATCACGACCAGTCAGAATTTTACCTGATAGAAGAACCGTTTCGCCTGTCTTCCACTCTTGTACTTCTTCTTTAGTAATTGTGTCTAAGTTTACGCGACGCGTATTTTCGCCCGCTTCCCAAGTGATATCTGGCCAATCTTCTAGTTTAGGTGGTGTTAGCTCTGCTGGGCCGCTACCATCAAGCGTGAAGTGTACGTGACGAGTCGCCGCACAGTTCGGGATCAAACAAACAGGCTTAGAAGCCGCGTGCGTTGGCGCAGTTTTGATTTTAACGTCGACAACAGTCGTCAAACCGCCAAGACCTTGCGCACCGATACCAAGTTTGTTCACGCGATTGAAGATATCCAAACGAAGCTCTTCTTCTGCGTTTTGTGGGCCACGGTCAATAAGCTCTTGAATATCGATGTGTTCCATTAGAGATTCTTTTGCCAATACCGCTGCTTTTTCAGCCGTACCGCCGATACCAATGCCAAGCATGCCAGGAGGACACCAGCCCGCCCCCATTGTTGGTAGCGTTTTTTCTACCCACTCAGCAATATCGTCAGATGGGTTTAGCATCACCATCTTAGTTTTGTTTTCGCTACCGCCGCCCTTCGCAGCGATCTGAATTTCAACTTTATCGCCCGGAACCATGTTGATATGTACGACGGCAGGCGTGTTGTCTTTGGTATTAATACGTTTACCAGCAGGGTCCATAAGTACTGACGCACGCAACGGGTTATCAGGGTTCGTGTACGCTTGTCGAACACCTTCATCTACCATCTGCTGAACCGTCATGTCGGTCGAATCCCATTGCACGCCCATACCGATGTTGACGAAACACGTCACAATACCAGTATCCTGACAAATTGGACGGTGACCTTCTGCGGACATTCGGGAGTTAATTAAGATCTGAGCAATCGCGTCTTTAGCGGCTTGGCTCTCTTCGCGGTGATAGGCTTTTTCAAGAGCTTGAACAAAGTCTAGCGGGTGGTAGTAAGAAATATACTGTAGCGCATCAGCGACACTGCTGATCACATCCTGCTTGCGTATTACCGTCATTACATGCCTCGTTATAGTTATGCTTCCATTATTGGCTTAGCTTCAATCGTGTTTGTTGAGCTTATTGCTCTTTTGAGCTTCGTTTTTTATAAACAATTGTCGAACGGCTGATATCGACACACGAAATGCTGAAGTTGCCTACTTGTAAACCATCTCAAAACCCTATGAATAGAGGGAGTTTGGCTATACAGAGGAATATGATACTCTTGCTGCCCATGACATGCCATGCAGTGAACGATCTCTTTGTCACAAATTACACAAATGAACAACATGGACAATCAATTCATTGATTTTAAAGCGTTGGAATACGCACCAGAGTTTGCTCTTCACCTTTTTTCTCGCATTCAACACCTACCTTGGGCGATGTTGCTGCGTTCTGCATCAAAAACGCATATCGATAGTCGCTTCGATGTATTGGTTGCCAACCCAATTGCAACGTTAGAAACCACTGCCGACAACACACTAGTTGAAACACCATCGAATGCCTATTCAACTCAAGATGACCCATTTGCGCTGCTTCATCAGTTGCAAGAACAGTGGCTTCCTCACGTAGAGTTAAATAAAGAATTGGATTTGCCTTTTGTCGGCGGTGCGCTCGGTTACTTCAGTTACGATTTAGGTCGCCGCGTAGAAACGATGCCAGAAGTGGCAGAAAAAGATCTCAACACGCCGGATATGGCCGTAGGTCTGTATGAATGGGCCGTTGTTGTTGACCACAAGCTTAAAAAAGCATGCCTAGTTGGTCAGAATATCGAGCAAGCTTGGCAGTGGTTAAACGAGCAAAAAGCAGAACAAACCATTGACTTCGCTTTGTCTGGTGCTTGGCAGTCAAACATGACGAAAGAGAGCTACGCCACTCGCTTTGACCAGGTGCAAGAATACTTGTTGAGCGGTGACTGTTATCAGATCAATTTGGCGCAGCGCTTTAACGCGCCGTATCAAGGCAGTGAGTGGCAAGCGTATCTGAAATTGGAGTCCGCCAACCAAGCGCCATTCTCAGCGTTTATCCGTATGCCTGAGTCTTCGATTTTGAGTATCTCTCCAGAGCGCTTTTTAGAGCTCAAAGATCGCGTCATTGAAACAAAACCAATCAAAGGTACTCGCCCACGCAGCGAAGATCCAAAGCAAGATAATGCTAATGCCCATGACTTGCAGACAGCGGAAAAAGATCAGGCAGAAAACCTGATGATTGTCGATTTGCTGCGTAATGATATTGGTCGGGTTGCATCACCGGGTAGCGTTCACGTGCCAAAGTTGTTCGATATTGAAAGCTTCCCTGCCGTGCATCATTTGGTGAGCACCATTCGTGCAAGTTTGGATGAACAATACGCTCCTGCGGATTTGCTGCGAGCGTGTTTTCCAGGCGGTTCAATTACGGGAGCACCTAAAGTTCGCGCAATGCAGATCATTGAAGAACTGGAGCCGCATCGACGCAGCGCGTATTGCGGCAGTATTGGCTACATTTCACGCCATGGTCGTATGGACACCAGCATTACTATCCGAACTCTTGTAGCGGAAAAAAACAAACTTTACGCTTGGGCTGGCGGCGGCGTCGTGGCAGATAGCGATTGCGCCTCTGAGTATCAAGAAACGTTGGATAAGCTTTCAAAGATTTTGCCAGCGCTGCAATCGTAGGTTTCAACAGCACACAACGCCGCTTTAATGCTATTGACGAAAACAATCCGCCTCCAGAACGGATAATGCCGCTCGTTTAACAGCGAGTGGCATATTTCTGTATCTCATCACCCTGCACAGCGACGAAGGAGCGTGATACAGGTTCTTCTATTCGAGCACTTTGTGGTCAAATTTGTTTCATTACCCGCTCATCGTGCTGCTACTAGATTCTCAGTCTCGCCAAGGCTCGCTAGAATGACCCAAAAAACATCGTTAAATGATCGGCATTATCCAGTGTGGTGCGTTTTTTTGTGTGTTTTATTTGCATGTACTTTAGCTTTTAGCCGTTGGCCAACAAACATACTTTTTAAGAGGCAGCGTCTACTGCTCAAGCCACTTACACATAATCTGTTCGATATCGGTTGCGGTGTACGGCTTAGTGAGGATGTCGTCCATGCCTGAATCAATGCACTTTTGACGCTCTTCGATGGTAGTGCCAGCGGTTAATGCAATAATAGGATGAGTAAAGCCACGCTCTCTCAGATACATCGTCGCCTCATAACCATCCATTTCTGGCATTCGGCAGTCCATGAATATCAGTTCGTAGTCTTTACTTTTCACCGCTTCTAATGCTTCTTTGCCGTTGGCTTTTAAATCAGGTGTAATGTCGAGTTTTTTCAGCATTTGAGTAACAATGACTTGATTCATTCTGATGTCATCAACCACTAATATTGAGCGTCCTGCTAAATCGCTTCGCTCTATGGTGACCAATTCCCCCTCTGCTGTGCCTTGTGCTTGCCCTTCCTCAAGAGGAATAGCAACTTTAAAAGTTGTGCCTTTGCGCTCTTCACTCTCAAAGCTAATTTGACCTTGCATCAAATCCACGAGGTTTTTACAAATCGCGAGACCTAAACCTGAGCCTTCAAAGCTGCGTTTCGCCGAGCGATCAACTTGGACAAATGGGTCAAAGAGTGACGGCTGTGCTTTTATTGGGATGCCAATACCAGTGTCTTCAACCTCAAAATAAGCCGTGCCGTTAAGCCATTCCACACGTAACACGACACCACCCAAGTGAGTAAACTTAATCGCGTTTCCCACCAAGTTAACCAAAATTTGTGTAATGCGCTCTAAGTCACCGACTAAAAATTCAGGGATCCCCAGCTTTTTGTCGATAGAGAAATGGATGCGTTTTTCCGCAGCCTTAGCTGCAAATACACCCATGATGGCTTTTTCAAGCTCCTCCCAGGCAAAAACTTTATGTATGATTTCCATCATACCGGCATTCATCTTACTGAAATCAAGAAGATCATTAATGATAACTCTCAATAAGTCCCCTGATTGAGTCAAATTGCTCAAGTATTGACGCTGCTCTTCTTCTAATTGGGTTCGACTCAATAACTCCGCACTACCCAATACGCCATTGAGAGGAGTTCGCAGCTCATGGTTAATCATGGCGACAAACTCCTTCGTCGCTTTTTCTGATTCCTCAGCCCGCTTTCTCAGCTCGACCTCTCGCTCTAAACTTAAGTGTCGACCAATAACACCATGAACTAAGTCAGACACGAGCTCCATCTGTTTGGAAATAAAAGACTGATCGATTTGATCTTGCAACACAGAGAAAATCAACTCCCCAACCGTTTCCCCATCAATGATAACTGGCAAATGCAAATTCTCTCCCTGCCAATTAGGAGTGGTGAAAATCTCGTTGTTATGACGAAGCTGTAAGTGACCAAAGTGATGACGACGTAATGAGCTCAGCTTTGTAGCGTCAAGAAACAAGTAAGCCGCAGAAATGATCGAGTTAGAAGTGAGCTGCTCAATAAAGCTCGCTATCATTGCTTCATCGAACGTGCTCGATAAAAAAGTACGACCGAACTTAATCAACGTCGCATCAATTTGCTCTTCAAACTCAAACTTACGCAGATCCTTTTTAGATTTCAGCTCTAGCTTTTTCAATGCAACACTGAGTTGCTGGTTGGATTCATATAACTCTAAGCTTTTCTGTTCCAACAGCTGCTCAGCTGCTTTTCTTGATGCAACTTCTCGTTTGAGTTTCCTTTCTAATGAGGAACTTCCCGTCATATTGTTCTTATTGAGCCTCTAACCAAAAACGTACTTTGCTGCCATCTTCTGACTGGTTTTGATGTTTGATATGAACTACCTCACCAAAATGTGCAGCACAGCCTTTTATCAATCCTAAGCATACGTGAGACATACATCTTGCGCTGTGGTAGTCAAATACCAATTGGGATTGGTTTTCACTAATGAAATCAAATTGCGGAGGGTTAGCATCAGGATAGAGCTTCTTAACTTCGACATGAATAAAGTCTTCAACATGGCGAACAAATTGAAACGTCGTTTCACACTGTTGCAAACTGGCGTGACTAGGAATGGAGCGAAGTAAATTCAAAAAGACGCACTCTCCAAACACTTCTTGCAGTTGCTCGGGGGGAACACCAGATACTTTACTGAGATTCACGATCAACTTAACCAAATCTTTGTGATCGTAACTACCAACAGCGGTGTAAACACCTTCATCGTTAGAAAGGTCGAGAACTTGGTCTAACACATCAAGACCGAATTTCTCTTCTACTAACTCCATGAACTCGGTGAAAATAATCCCTTTCATTGGCCAATACTTGCCCTATAGTGACGTCCTAAAATAAAGAATGGTGTATAACCTTATAAGTTTCAAATTAATATGTTCAAGCAGAGTGAGACACACAACACAAAGAGGGAAAGTGCTGGCGAGTGCTTTAATGCGAATGTTTTATTTGGTAACCAGTAACGATAACGACATACGCTTTGTCGTCTTTGAGTATAATAAATAATGGTTAGGCACGATAAATAAGGACTCAGTTTGGTTATCGACAAAACTCATTTACTACAGAACTTTCAATTTCGGCTTCCAACGGGCTACCACAAAGAGTCCCTTGCACGACTGAAATGGATGAAAGAAAAGTCCCTGAGAGATGCGGCAGTCTTAATCGGTTTTGTGGAACGCGATGACGGGTTACAAGTCATTCTGACTAAGCGCGCAGCCCACTTACGCCATCATCCGGGACAAATCAGCTTTCCCGGTGGCAAATATGAGCAGGAAGATATTCAGCTCGTGAATACCGCTTTAAGGGAAACCAAAGAAGAAGTTGGGATAGAAGATGAGCATATTCATGTGTTTGGTCAACTGCCTACACTACCAACGATTAGTCAGTTTAATGTGACGCCTTTTTTGGCTTTTGTTTCTCCGGAATATAAAACGCATATTGACCCAAATGAAGTAGAGTCAGTTTTTGAGGTTCCTGCCAACCATATTCTGAACCCCAAAAAATTGTATAGCACCAAATTTGACCTAAAAAGAAGCAGTCATCGTGTATTTGCTATCCCATATAGACAGCATTTCATCTGGGGCATGACGGCACAAATTATCGAATCAATGCAAAAACATATTATTTCACATTAAACAGTTGTTGATATCGGTGCTTTTATAGGCGCGATCATTATGCGCATCAATATTAATAAAACGTTGCTTCATAAACATTCATTCACATTAGATTAATTTTCCATTTTCACCGCAAACGCTTGCGGTGAAATAAATTTATACAAACAGCCCTATTGATAAGTTTTTCTAATTTTACTCATTAGCAGAAATCACGAGTAGCACATCATTTTCGTGATAAAAAGCAGGTTTTTGACATATCATTCAATAAGCGTAAGCAATAAATGATTTAGATCTAATTTTCCTAGTGTAAAATCTTGCAAAATTACTCCCGACTTATTTCCTGTTCCCAAAATGAGTAACTAAAAAATGAATACAACTACTTCTGCGGTTTCTACCGCACAATCGTCTAGTAAGTTTTCTTACAAAGACTTTACCTGGTGTCTGTCCCTTTTTGGTACGGCAGTAGGTGCAGGTGTACTGTTCCTTCCTATTAAAGCAGGTGCAGGTGGCTTCTGGCCATTAGTAATCCTAGCCCTAATCGCAGCACCAATGACTTGGTTCGCACACAAATCTTTAGCTCGTTTCGTTCTTTCTGCGAAAAACCCTGAAGCGGACATCACCGACACAGTAGAAGAGCACTTTGGTAAGACTGGCGCAAACCTTATTACGTTCGCTTACTTCTTCGCTATCTACCCAATCGTACTTATCTACGGTGTTGGTATCACAAACACAGTTGACTCTTTCCTAGTTAACCAAATGGGCATGGAATCTATTCCTCGCTGGCTACTTTCTGGTGCACTTATTGCTGCAATGACAGCAGGCGTAGTATTCGGTAAAGAGCTTATGCTGAAAGCAACTTCAGCAATGGTTTACCCTCTCGTGTTCATCCTACTAGCACTGTCTGTATACCTAATTCCTGGTTGGAACACTTCAATGATGGAAGTGTCACCTGACTGGGGTGCAATGCCAGCTATCGTTTGGCTAGCAATCCCTGTTATTGTGTTCTCTTTCAACCACAGCCCAATCATTTCTCAGTTCTCTAAAGAGCAACGTCGTGTATATGGTGATGACGCAGTTAAGAAAACTGACGCTATCACTGGTGGCGCAGCAATGATGCTGATGGGCTTTGTTATGTTCTTCGTTTTCTCTGTTGTACTTTCTCTGTCTCCAGAGCAACTAGCAACAGCGCAAGAGCAAAACATCTCTGTTCTTTCTTACCTAGCAAACGTGCATGAATCTCCACTGATCTCTTACATGGGTCCATTGGTTGCTTTCGCAGCGATCACCTCTAGCTACTTTGGCCACTTCTTAGGTGCGCACGAAGGTCTAGTTGGTCTAGTGAAATCTCGTTCAAAATCACCAGTAAGCAAGATCGAGAAGATGTCTCTAATCTTCATTGTAATCACAACTTGGATCGTTGCTATCGTTAACCCAAGCATCCTAGGTATGATTGAAACAATGGGTGCACCGATGATTGCGGCAATCCTATTCTTGATGCCAATCTTCGCAATGCAAAAAGTTCCTGCGATGGCTAAGTACAAAACTTCAGCACCTGTGCAAATTTTCACAGCAATCTGTGGTCTTGCTGCAATTAGTTCTGTAATCTACGGCGCTCTTTAATCATCTCTGCCCAGTGCAGTATGATTAATCCAAAAATATAACGATAAAATTAAGCCTCCCAACTCCCCTTGGGAGGCTTTCTTCTGAGGTAATCGATATGATTAGTGTTTTTGATATCTATAAAATCGGTGTTGGACCTTCAAGCTCACACACTGTAGGCCCAATGAAAGCGGGTAAAGAGTTTATTGATGATCTTCGTGCAATGGGAAAACTGCGCGACATCACTAAAATCACCGTTGACGTTTATGGATCACTATCACTGACAGGGAAAGGTCACCACACAGATATTGCTATCATCATGGGTCTTGCAGGCAACACTCCTGAGAAAGTTGATATCGATTCTATCCCGGGCTTTATCGCTCGTGTAGAAGAAACTGAACGCCTTCCTGTTGGCATGCACTGTCACACAGTATCGTTCCCACGTGAAGGTGGAATGAACTTCCACAAAACAAACCTAGAGCTACACGAAAACGGCATGCAGATCCACGCTTGGATTGATGACGAAAAAGCGTACTCAAAAACTTACTACTCTATCGGCGGTGGTTTCATCGTTGATGAAGAAAATTTCGGTAAAGAAGCTGAGAACCCAGTAAAAGTACCTTACCCGTTTACAACGGCAGAGGAACTGGTTAACCAATGCCACGAAAGTGGATTGTCCATCAGCGCACTAACCATGAAGAATGAGCATGCGCTTCATTCAGATGAAGAAACTCGTACTTATTTCGCAAACATCTGGCGCACAATGCGCGAGTGTATGGATCGCGGTATGAATGAAGAAGGTATTTTGCCTGGTCCACTACGCGTGCCTCGTCGTGCAGCAGCACTTCGCCAGCAGCTACTTACTTCAGAAAAGACGACAAACGACCCAATGTCTGTTGTTGATTGGGTAAACATGTTTGCTTTCGCAGTAAACGAAGAGAACGCAGCAGGTGGCCGCGTTGTCACAGCACCAACTAACGGTGCGTGTGGCATCATCCCTGCGGTACTGGCTTACTACGATAAGTTCATCCAAACTGTGACTGAAAAAGATTACATCCGTTACTTTGCAGCTTCTGGCGCAATCGGAGGTCTTTACAAGCGTAACGCGTCTATCTCTGGTGCAGAGGTTGGCTGTCAGGGTGAAGTTGGCGTGGCATGTTCTATGGCAGCAGCAGGCCTTGCTGAGCTTATGGGTGGTAGCCCAGAGCAAGTATGTATGGCAGCAGAAATCGCGATGGAGCACAACTTAGGTCTAACGTGTGACCCAGTTGCAGGTCAGGTTCAGGTTCCATGTATTGAGCGTAACGGTATTGCGGCAGTAAAAGCAATCAACTCTACTCGCATGGCACTACGTCGCTCTTCAGCTCCAACTGTTTCTCTAGATAAGGTTATCGAAACCATGCTAGAAACAGGTAAAGACATGAACGCGAAATACCGCGAAACATCTCAAGGTGGTCTAGCAATCAAAGTGATTTGCTAACACGCCTTTCTGAATACCAATCAAAACCCGAGTTTATGCTCGGGTTTTTTTATACCCAAAAAACCTAGGAGAATACGTTATCAGGACAAGTAAAAAAAACCTAAAACGTTGAATATATCCAAATATTATGGATATCTCAGTAAAAAATCACATCTCTTCCCTAGCTTTATTGATAACGTAGCCAAAAATTAAACTTGGAGCACATCAACACATGATTAGGTTTGAAATTGGAAACCAAATCTGCGTTTGCTTGTCCGAAAACGAAATATCTCTAGAGCTCAATCAGTCACTCCACCACTCCATTCCTGTCAACCCAAATGAGTACGCCATTCTGTCAACTATCGCCACATACGGCAGTTTAAATACGCCGATTAGTCAGCGGTTAATAGAAAGCAAAATCACTCAACAATACAAAATGACACTGCCTGAAAATGGCTTTAAAAACGCGGTGGCCGCTCTAAGAAAGAAATTTCGCAAGCTCACGGAAGAACATTTAACCACTAACAAAAACATTATCGAAAACATTCACCGGACCGGATACTTCATCCCTTTTACTATGCAAAACAACCACCAGAATGGCATCGAACATCAACAGAAGATCAATCAATACACAACCAATAGTCTTCGCAAAGCGCTTCGTATTTGCCTGCGTAATAAAAAGATCTATTCAGAAGCAATGTGGGTTGTGTTGATCACTGCGACCATTTTCTTTGCTATCTGTTACTACGCGATAAACAGCATCGTTAAACATAATTATCTGGATAACGCCTTCGAAATTGCAGAGAGCCTTTCCCGCAGGAGTTGCTTTGCTAATGAAAGCGAACTGAAGTCGCTATTTGATAATGTGAAGTTGGTGGAATCGAGCATGATGCTAGATCGTTTCAATATTCGATGCTTAGTCACTCCAGAAACCGTTGTCCCTGTCAGCAAAAAAGCCTTTGAAGAGTGGAGTAACAATAACAATTACACCACCCAATCATTTGACTTAAATAACGCAACTGTTTTGGTTCGTGTTAAAAACATTAACTTATCCGACAATGTTGAAAATCATATTTCACGTTTTTTTCTTTCTGGTATGAAGCTATCAACGAATACCGGAACGTCGTTAGAGATTGGTAACACCAATGAACGCTTTTTCAATTATCACGTAAAGAATAGTGGCTATAAAGAGGTGTATTACATCTCTGGACCGTTTCAAAGTATCATTCTACTGAGCTTACTTTTTCTCATTATACTGCGTCACCGCTCCCTACAAGCCTTTATGGCTTACTTGTGCGCAATTCGACAATTCAAAATAAAACTGGAGCCGATTTATAACACTTCGGCACAAAAGATTGTGCACTACGAAGCCCTCTCCCGGTTTAAGGTAAAAAATACGCAACGGTTTATTGAAACACTGATCCGCAATGGATTGCTGCTAACTCATACCTTACTGGTGATTGATTCCATCTACACCAAACAAAAAGCGTTGCCCATCCCTATCAGCATTAACGTTTGTCCTTCTTTGCTGCGAGGGCGTAACTTTTCAATCCTATATAGAGAGCTATCTAATCGGGATTGCCGTTTGCTGACAATCGAAATCACAGAAAATGCATCGATGTATTATACCTCTGAGATTTATGGCAATGTCGCGAAACTAAAAGCACTGGATTGTAAAATCAGTATTGATGACTTTGGCACCGGCAATAATAATGTGGCGCTTATCAGCAAGCTGAATCCTGACTACCTCAAAATCGACCGAGAATTTGTTATTGGCCTAAAATCTGATGATAAAAAGATAGAAACCTTGCGTCAGTTAATTGCTATGGGCAATACGTATCGCTGCACGGTCATTGTTGAAGGCGTAGAAACGGCAGACAGTGCTCACTTACTCACAACATTGGGCGCCTATATTCACCAAGGTTATTATTACCCTCTTCATTGCTAGCTTTTCTTCACTCGGTTAGTTACTTAAAATAGATTTAATACTCTATAAAAACTCGTGGTGGCATAACGGTATGCCGCCAATTTGTGATTGAGCGATGATTGCGATTAAACCCACCAAACTGAAAGATTTTTCAAGTTTGATGCAATTGGATGTGCAAGAAGAGCAAAAAGGATTTTTTACACCGTTTGAAATGGCTTACCAAAAACGCAGTAAGTCAGAGGCGTTCTTTACGATTTATTCTGATGACCTATTAGTAGGCTATCTTGTTATCGATAAAGGTTTCTCCCAACATGCGCCGTTTGCTAAACGATACGAACTGGAGCTTAAATACTTGATGATTGATCAACGTTTCCAACGTCAAAGGGTTGGGAGTGAGGCATTGCGTAAACTGTTCCTTTATGCGTATACCATTAACCCTAAAAGCACCTCTCTTTGCGCCACTGTCCCACAAAGTCAGCAATACGCTATCAGTTTTCTTGATGCGTGCGGATTCATTAATACAGAGGAAACAACATTGGGTGATAATGAAAAAGAATGGATTCTACGACACCCATTAAGCTAGCTGGTGAAGCATAATCAAAATTGGGCCATTCAGACACAACAAAGGCAAGCTTCTCGCTTGCCTTTGTTTAATGCTCAATAGAAAGTGACTTATTCGCCTTTGTAAATACAACCCGCTGTGCACGTTTCTTTGATTTCGACTTTACTTAGCAGTGGTAAGCTTGGCTTAAGCTGCTGCCAAATCCATTTTGCTAACACTTCGCTAGTCGGGTTCTCTAACCCTTCAATGTCGTTTAGGTAGTAATGGTCTAAGCGATTGTAAATTGGTTTAAATGCAGCTTTGATCTCTGCAAAATCCACTACCCAACCTGTATGTGGATCAACTTCACCTTCTACATAAAGACGAACAAGGAAAGAGTGTCCGTGCAAACGACCACACTTGTGACCTTCTGGTACGTGTGGCAAATGGTGTGCTGCTTCGAACATAAACTCTTTGTATAATTCTGTTTTCATCTTGATTCTCAGGCTTTAAAAAGACAGGCAATACTAAGGAATTCGCTGCCAAGAGACAAGCGTTACCCCATACAAGCGTAGCAAAAACTTCCGCTGGTTCCTGGCCTCTTTGCTATCACTCACACCAAAGCGCCGTATTTCTGTCACGAGCCAAACATTTGATTACACAGCACTCATATCACAATTACATATCCCCAACATGTGTGGGGTCACAATCATTCATTTCGTTGTTCGCAGTGCGCATTTGTGCACATTAATATTGTGCAGTTCGTTCCAATTACACTTATAAATTTATGCGCTCAACTATCACTTTTAAGCTCTTACTGGCGTTAATTGCTGTCTTCAGCTGCGTTCTAGCTGCCTCTACGGCTTACCAATACCATCAACAAAAAACCTTAATCAATGATGTTCTTAGTGAACAACTCCATGATAAGGCTAGTAATTATTTCGATAGCCTAAATATGATGATGCTTACGGGCACCATGTCGCAAAAAGAAACCTTACGTCAAAAGGCCCTGGCCCAAGAAGGCATTGAAGCAGTTCGCGTGTTGCGAGCTGATACTGTGACCAAACTTTACGGACCTGGGCAACAAAACCAGCAGCCTGTCGATGATATTGATCAACGAGCGTTGAATGGTGAACTGGTGATTGAACCAATCTCAGCCGATTGGGGCAAAGGGTTAGTAGTCGCACTACCAATGAAATCGAGCGAAAATTACCGTGGCACCAACTGCGTTTCTTGCCACGTTGCACCAGCAGGAGAAGTGTTGGGCGCGATTCGCTTGGAATACAACATGAATCATGTCAATTCAATGATCAGTAAACAGGCAATGTTTGCGATGGGAATAATGGCCGTAATCGCATTTGTGGGCTTCATCATAACGATGAGTTTGATTCAGAAAATCATTGTACGACCAATTCAAAGAACGTCGAAATTCATGTCGAATGTGAGCCATAGCAAAGATCTATCTCAACGACTTATGCATCACCAACAGGATGAAGTGGGCCAACTTTCTACTGCCATCAATTCATTCATGGATACGGTCTCCGAAAGCTTAGAACGTGTGCAAGACACCTCTCACTCACTTGCCGACTCCGCGAGTAAACTAACTGCTGTCGCGCAGTCCACAGATAAAGCTGCCAATAACCAACAGCTAGAGACCAGCGAAGTACAAAGCAATATCACCGATATGCTGCAGCAACAAACTGCGGTTGAGGACTCGACTAACAACGCTACTGTTTTGGTCAATCACACCGTTGATGTCGCCACTCATAGTGCAAGCCAAGCACACAATGTAAGTGAAGACATCAAACAACTAGTAAGTAACATTGATACCGTACGGGAAAAAATCAGCTCTCTAAATCAAAGAACCGAAGAAGTGTCGTCCATTCTTGTGGTTATTAAGGGTATTGCAGAACAAACCAATCTGCTCGCGTTGAATGCTGCTATTGAAGCCGCCCGAGCCGGAGAGCAAGGGCGCGGTTTTGCGGTCGTCGCGGAAGAAGTGCGTAACCTTGCTTCTAGGACGGCTGAGGCCACTGGTAATATTGAACATATCATTTCTCAATTCCAGCAAGGAAGTGAAGAGTCATTAACTTCTGTTGATACCGTCTGCCAGTTTGCTCATCAACGCTCTGTCGATGTCGAGGCACTATCAGCCACAATGCATAACGTTGTTGACGAAATGCGCCAAGTGCTCAGACATGCAGAAGATATCCAAAACCAGACGCAAACCACATCTGATGTAAGTCAGCATATTCAATCTAAAATAGATGTGATCACACTGCATGCTAACGACACATCGCAATCAGCATCGCACACGCGTGATATTAGTGTTGATTTAGAGCATCTATCCGAACGTTTAGAGCAATTACTAAACCAATTCACACTTTCAGAGCACAAAAGAGTGAATAAATAGAGAGATTCTCCCCATCAAAACGAATATAAAGGTTGATGCGAGCGAATTGACAGGTAATATGTCTCGTTGAATCTGTAAAATGCTACCCAACTCAGCGCTTAGCTTGTTTTTTGAACAAAAATGTTATCAGACAAGTAGTTTAAGTAAGCGTTGAGTTGAATTTTTACCTCAATGGAGAATATTGAAAACATGACTTACGCGCCTGTATCAGACGTATTGAAAGGTCAGCTAGCAGTAGACAGCGAAGTGACTGTTCGTGGCTGGATCCGTTCACGTCGTGATTCCAAAGCTGGAATCTCTTTCCTTGCCATATATGACGGCTCTTGTTTCGACCCGATTCAGGCCGTGGTCCCAAATAATCTTAATAATTACGAAGACGAAGTATTAAAGCTAACGACTGGCTGCTCTGTTGAAGTAACTGGTAAGATTGTTGAATCTCCTGCAAAGGGTCAAGACTTCGAACTTGCTGCCACTGACGTTAAAGTGGTTGGTTGGGTTGAAGATGCTGAAACTTACCCAATGGCAAAAACTCGTCACTCAATCGAGTACCTACGTGAAGTTGCGCACCTACGTCCGCGCACAAACGTAATCGGTGCAGTAGCACGTGTACGTAACTGCCTATCTCAAGCAATCCACCGCTTCTACCACGAGCAAGGTTACTTCTGGGTATCTGCGCCGTTGATCACGGCTTCAGATGCTGAAGGCGCTGGTGAAATGTTCCGTGTATCTACGCTAGACATGGAAAACCTTCCTCGCACTGACGCTGGTAAAGTGGACTACAACGAAGACTTCTTCGGTAAAGAGACGTTCCTAACCGTATCTGGTCAGCTAAACGCAGAAGCTTACGCTTGTGCGCTAAGCAAAGTTTACACTTTCGGCCCTACTTTCCGTGCTGAAAACTCAAATACAAGCCGCCACCTAGCAGAGTTCTGGATGGTTGAGCCTGAAGTTGCGTTCGCAGAACTGGATGATGTAGCGAAACTGGCTGAAGACATGCTCAAGTACGTGTTTAAAGCAGTGCTTGCAGAGTGTCGCGATGACCTTGAGTTCTTCGCTCAACGCATCGACAGAGAAGCAATCACTCGTCTAGAGCAGTTCGTTTCTTCTGACTTCGCGCAGGTTGACTACACTGACGCAATCCAGATCCTTCTTGATTCAGGTCGTGAGTTCGAATTCCCAGTTGAATGGGGTATCGATATGTCTTCTGAGCACGAGCGTTTCCTTGCTGAAGAACACTTCAAAGCACCTGTAATCGTTAAGAACTACCCGAAAGACATCAAAGCATTCTACATGCGTGCTAACGATGACGGTAAAACAGTTGCAGCGATGGACGTTCTAGCACCGGGCATCGGCGAAATCATCGGTGGTTCTCAGCGTGAAGAGCGCCTAGACATTCTAGATGCACGTATGCGTGAAGTGGGTATCGATCCTGAACATATGAGCTGGTACCGCGACCTACGTAAATACGGTACAGTGCCACACGCAGGCTTCGGTCTAGGCTTCGAGCGCCTAGTATCTTACGTAACTGGTATGGGCAACGTTCGTGACGTGATCCCATTCCCACGTACTCCTCGCTCTGCGAACTTCTAATCACTTTTTAGTGATATTGAATTAAAAAGACCTCCCATGTGGAGGTCTTTTATTTTGTACGAATGATTTTCTAGCAACCGGTGTATGCACTCTAGTTGTTATCTTCGTCGTCATCCTCATCTGCTCGCGCTGCGTATTTTACTCCAACCACACACAAGCCAAACATCACAAATGGGATAACGGCAGCAGTGTATTCCGTCCAAACCATATGAGAGAAAGATTTCGCCAATATCAAGTGTGCAAACACCAACAAAAATGCGCTAAAAATAGCAACACCCATCAACCTAAGTTCATGCTTTACCAACTGCTTTTTCATTACGGCTCCTAACCTAAATGGTTGTCTGCCCATGATTGAAACACAGCTTCGGTATCGTCCACTGATACAGTTTGAGCAAAAAACAGGTAAACAGTTGGCTAATGAAGTAATTCTCCGACCGTCTTCACGGCTTGTTCTAATTCATCATTTACAGGTAACGATGTATTAAGCCTCAGGTAGTTCTCATAATTTGGAGCGACAGAAAACAACTGACCAAATGCTACAGTGATGTTCGCTTCCAATAACTTTTGATAAATCGCTTTTCCGCACTTTGTTTTCGGCAGTTCTATCCAAAGAAAATAGCCGCCTTCCGGTTGCGTGTAACGAATCGATTGGGGAAAGTACTTATCAACCAGTTCAATAAACGCCAATTGCCGCTGCTCAAGATTCTTTCGCAGTTTTCTAAGATGGCTATCATAACTATCGTTTTGTAAGTAATGCGCGATACCCTGCTGGATTGGTGCACTGCCTGACAACGTCGAGATAAGTTGCAGCTTTTGAAGTTGCTCATTGAAGCGTTTGTTTACCACCCAGCCCAGCCTATAGCCAGGGCAAAGGCTTTTTGAAAATGATCCACAATGCAACACGCGTTCTTGTGTATCAAAAGCTTTAAGTGAGCTTGGCTTTTTTTCAGAAAAATAAAGCTCTGAATACACATCATCTTCGATCAAGTACACATCGTATTTATCAGCCAGTTCGACGATACGTTGCTTCTGCCCGTCACTTAATAAGGTTCCTGTTGGATTGTGAAAGTTAGTCATTAACCAACATGCGCGAACATCATTGTCGGCAAAAGTCGCTTCAATTTGATCCACTGAATGTCCAGTTAACGGATCCACCGTTATTTCTATCGCCTTTAGACCTAAACGTTCAATCGCTTGAAGTGCGCCATAAAACGTCGGTGATTCAACTACAACAGTATCTCCAGGCTGGGTCACGGCCTGAAGGCTCAAATTCAACGCTTCTAATGCGCCAGAAGTAACGACAACATCATCATGGGTAAACACCATACCTTGTTGGATGTACCGTTGAGCAATCAAACGGCGTAGAGACTCACAGCCCGGCGGCAAGTTATCCAATAACGTCTCTGCCCCCATCTTCCTGCCTGAGCTGGCTAGGTTGCGGTTTAGCGCTTCTAATGGGAACAATGCTGGGTCTGGAAACGCGGAGCCAAACTTCACCGCATTCGATGAGGCCTGATTTTTGAGGTAGTCGTAAAGTTCATCGTTGATGCTGGAGCGATAAACGGAAGTGGCTGGAGAACTCGGTTCGAAGCGGTCCAACTCCGCAGTCACAAAGTATCCAGACTGAGGTTTCGCTGCGACCCAACCTTGTGCTTCGAGCAGCTGATAAGCTTGTAATACCGTACCTGCGCTGACAGAATGGTTTCGGCTTGTTACACGCACTGATGGCAGCTTTTCCCCTGCTCTCCATGTATTTTGCTGAATCTGCGTTTTGAACAGCTCAGCCAGTTGACGGTATCGGTTCATGTTTCCCTCATTTCACTTACAGCCGCACCATAGCATACTTCGCGCCAGCATTCTGATATGGGAGTATTCAATTTAGCAACGTAATTTATCAAGCTTATCAATAGATATTTCAGCCACGAAGTGAGCGTTTATATCCCATACTTTGACTGTTACACACATATTGCCTCACATCTTTGCAATACCTAAAAGCCAAGGTTTTACGTTGGACTGAGTGCGTTAAACTCACTTCGAGCTACGGTCTTTAAATCAGGAGGAAGCGATGAAAGTTTTTACAATGGACGATCTCTTGTATCGCGGAAAACATAAAGGTGTACATAGTTGGGACCATCCTGGCAGTACCACCCCTTATTATTGGCATCCTGATTGGCTGCATATCGCTGAAGATGCTTTGGGTGAACACAAAAAGGCTGACCTTGAAGTCCCTGATGGAGAAACAGCGACAGAAGAGCATGCAAAAGCGGCGATTCTCAAACACTTGAATGATGAGTAGTTTAGGCTCTATCACCGTTCAAGAATAGCATTAGGTAGGCGAATCCATCGTCGTATGCTTTAAACACAAATAAAGCTAAAACCTGCCAAATAGTAAATTCTTCTGAATGAGAAGTACGCATCTTCTATCGCGTTCAAAGGGCAAAATAAGTCGATTGTTATCACATTAATTTTCATTACATCTGTTACATTTAAATAGTAATGGTGATGCACACCTCAACTCATGGATTATGAGAGAAAACAATAATGGCGAAATACAACGAAGAAGATATTAAATACAAAGGTGAATCCAACGGCGTACATTCTTGGAGCTCTCCTTCCGGCCAACCTTATTACTGGCATCCAGATTGGTTACACGTTGCAGAAGATGCGACGGGTACGCATCCGAAGCAAAAACTTGAAGTTGAAAAGACAGAAGTACCAACCGAAAAACACGCATTAAAAGCGATCTTAAAGCATATGAACGACTGGGCGACTGAAAAACTTTCTTCTAACCCTGACATCGAAACCAATGCGGTTGAGTCGGAAATCAATCTGAAGAAGTAACCCCAACCGATATCCATACTTCTAACAGTAAACGCTCCACCTTTGGTGGGGCGTTTTTGTCTCAACAAATCCTCACTAGACAACTATAAACGCGTTAACGCAAAGCACTGAATTGAAACGATTGGGATGTGTGCAAAACTTCTCCAACCATGGCATAAATGCCCTTCAAACTCTGTGCCTACCAAACGTTTTCATGGCAAAAACTTTAGTTATGTTAGAATTCTGTTTCAAATCGCAACTTTTTTAGGTTTTCTTTTCAGTAACGGTTGTAACCAATATTGCTGAAAGGTATAAATGTTAGCACACCCCTTCGATTAACATGGATGAAGATTATGTTTGAAAAAGTAGTTGCCGCTCCGGCTGACCCTATTCTTGGCCTTACTGAAGAGTTTAAAAAAGATGCTCGCGCAGAAAAAATTAACCTTGGCGTAGGTATTTACAAAAACGAGCAAGGCGAAACTCCCGTTCTTGCGACAGTAAAGAAAGCTGAAGCAGCACTTGTTGAAACTGAAAAAACCAAATCTTACCTAACCATCGAAGGCACAGCAGAGTACGGTATTGCAGTGCAAAAACTGCTTTTCGGCTCTGATGCAGAAATTGTAAACGAAAAACGCGCTAAAACAGCTCAAGCTCCGGGTGGTACTGGTGCACTACGTGTTGCCGGCGAGTTCATTAAACGTCAACTAGGCGATGTAAAGATCTGGATCAGCAACCCAACATGGGCGAACCACAACGGCGTATTTACTGCTGCTGGTATCGAAACGGCACAATACAGCTACTACAATGCTGAAACAAAAGACAAAGACTTCGATGCGATGCTAAATGATCTGCAATCTGCATCTGAAGGCGACATCGTGCTTCTACACGGCTGCTGTCACAACCCTACAGGGATCGATCCTACGGCTGAAGAATGGGAAACATTGGCGAAACTTGTCGCAGAGAAGAAATTGCTTCCTCTGTTCGACTTCGCCTACCAAGGCTTTGCTAAAGGTGTGGAAGAAGATGCTGCAGGTCTTCGTACTTTTGCTAAGTACAACAAAGAAATCCTAGTCGCGAGCTCTTTCTCGAAAAACTTTGGCCTATACAATGAACGCGTAGGTGCCTTCACGTTAGTAGCTGAGTCAGAAGAAGTCGCAACAACCGCATTTTCTCAAGTTAAAGCCATTATTCGCTCTATCTACTCTAACCCACCTGCACACGGCAGTGCTGTCGTGACTCACATTCTTGGCAACGCCGAAATGCGTGCGGAATGGGAAGCTGAAGTAGCAGAAATGCGTGACCGTATTCAAGAAATGCGTGAACTATTTGTAGCGACACTAAAAGCAGAAGGTGTGGACGCAGACTTTAGTTTCATCGAACGTCAAAATGGTATGTTCTCTTTCTCTGGTCTTTCTAAAGAGCAAGTTAACCGCCTTAAAGAAGAGTTCGGTATTTACATTGTCGGTTCTGGCCGAATCAGTGTTGCTGGTATGACGAAGTCAAATATGGGCCCTCTGTGTAAAGGCATTGCAGCGGTTTTATAATCGACTGTCGCATACTTTGTTAAAAGGAAAGGTCAGCATAAGCTGACCTTTTTTGTTTTAACTTAACGCCAAAAACGAACCCGTCCGATCTAGTAGACAAACTTCAAACTCAGCCCAACTTCATTGACGTAATCTGAGCTTTCACCGCTGTAATCAGTATCTCTAAACTGATAAAAAAGACCAGTGCCGATGATTTTATGCCATTGGTAGTTAAGACCGATCTTAAAATTGTTCTCATCAACGATATCACTACGGTTCAACTCCACTTCAGCTGTCGCAATAAGCTTTTCACTGAGCAAGTAATTCACCCCAACAGTTACAGCTTGAATCAATTCGCTATCGGAAGACAACGTATTATCCGTTTTGTCGTCCGTCGCTTTCGCTTTGATTGCGCCTATTCCATATATCCCGTAGATATCGAATTGCTCTGTAACTCCATAACGGTAACCACCACCAAACAAAAGGCGGTCAATGCGAAGAGTAAAATCATCCGGATGGAAAAACTGCGCTGAGTAATCAACATTAAACAACCAATTCTCAGTAAACAAATAGTTACCACCGAGTCCCACTGTGGTCGTATTAGAGTTATCTAACCATTCTTCGTTTGTCGTTCCGGCACCAACATCCAAATGAATGTGTTCGTACCCAAATTTTTCTGCTTGGTCCATGACCACTGCGCTTGATATCGCCGGCAAAGCAGCTAAAGAAACAAGCAATAAATTTCTCACCATTCGACTTCCTTTCATGAGAATTATCTAAACACTGTATTCCATCGCCTGAGCTACTTGGCTCAAGAAGAATAGCTTAATCTAAAGACGTGATAACGATCTGAAACAGCCAAAGATCTAATCAGTCATCACGAAGAAAACATATCGGCGACGTCTTTTTCAATTGAGGTGACCATATAGTAGTAAAAATGAAGCTCCCTTATCGTGCGATATGTCAGAATCTTATGACTGAGCACGAAAATCGCGGTTCAGATAAGACTCTGTTTTAAAACTAAGTTAAGATTACTTTATTATTTGCGAACTAAAAGGCGCCTTCGATGGATGCAGAACTTCTCGAGATTTACAACTTTCTCGCCAAGTATCCCCCGTTCAATGAACTCCCTGAAGAAACACTAAACAAGGTGACAGAGAGTGTCGAAATCTCGTACTACCGAGAAGATACCCCCATCATCCATTTTGGAGACTATATCCAAGATTTATACGTGGTGCGAAGCGGTGTTGTTGAAGTTTATCGACGCAAAGGTGAGCTGTATAATCGCCTTGACGAAGGTGACCTATTTGGCCAGATGGGCATGCTCACCAATAACAAAGTCCGCTTTCCGGTAAAAGCCATTGAGGATACCCTGCTCTACTGTATTCCTGGTGACATTTTCCAAGAAATTTACGATAACTTTGATTCCTTTGCGGATTTTGTTGAAGTTGAAAATAGCGCTCGTTTACGCCAAGCCATTTCAGAAAACAAAGACGCCAATGACCTGACGACATCGAAAGTGAAAACCTTGCTGACTGGCGAGGCTCATACGATTGATCGTGGTCAGACAATCCAACAAGCCGCGCAGCAAATGGCGAATGACAACGTATCGGCTTTACTTATCGTCGACCCAGATTTCGTTCGTGACGAAGACGATCCACAGTCCCCAGTACTTGGTATCATTACTGACCGTGACTTGTGTACCCGTGTGTTAGCTGAAGGTTTGTCCCCACAGGACGATGTGTCCAGTGTGATGACCACTGAAGTCATGTCTCTTGACCACAACGCTTACATCTATGAAGCAATGTTAACGATGCTGCGTTACAACGTACACCACCTACCAGTGGTAAAAAACCAATTACCAATCGGTATTATCGAAACAACCGACATTGTTCGTTATGAATCTCAGAATTCGTTGTTGTTGGTGAGTAGTATTTTCCAACAACAGACTATCGAAGATTTAGCAGTTGTTGCCGAAGAAGTGAAAAGCAGCTTCGTGCGTCTTGTCAATGAAGATGCCAACTCTCACATGGTGGGTAGCGCGATGTCGGTCATTGGCCGAAGCTTCAAACAGCGTCTGCTAGAAATGGCAGAAGAAGAGCTTGGCCCACCGCCAATTCCTTATTGTTTCCTTGCACTTGGCTCAATGGGGCGAGATGAGCAACTGTTGGTGACTGACCAAGATAACGCCATCATTCTAGATGAGACTTATCAAGAGGAGAAACATGGTAAATACTTCGAAGCCCTAGCAAAATACGTCAGCGATGGGTTAGATGCCTGTGGCTACAAATATTGCACAGGCGATATTATGGCAACCAACCCACTATGGCGCATGACTCGTTCAGAGTGGGAAGAGTGTTTTGCTGACTGGATTGATAACCCGAACCCGAAAGCACTACTCAACGCCTCCATCTTTTTCGATTTGGATGGCGTCTATGGCCGCTTAAAATGGGCAGAACAGTTAACCAGCTTTATTGTTCGTCGCGCTCGAAAGAACAACCGCTTCTTAGCGTGTTTGGCTCGTAACGCACTAAACAGAACACCACCTCTGGGCTTCTTTAAAGACTTCGTGATGGAAAAAGATGGCAGACACAACAACTCCATCAACCTCAAACGTCGCGGTACTGCTCCTCTGGTCGACTTAATTCGTGTTCACTCTCTGGCAGTTGGCTCACGTGCACAGAACTCGTTTGAGCGTCTCGACGACATCATTGACGCTGGCATTTTGCCAAAAGGTCGAGCACAAGACTTAAAAGACGCGTTAGAGTTTATTTCCATGGTGCGTATTCGTCACCAAGCGACGGACGTGGAACTAGGCATTGAGCCTGATAACAATATCGAACCGGAAAACCTCTCTGAGTTTGAACGTCGCAACCTAAAGGATGCATTCCAGATCCTAAGCAATGGTCAAAATTTCCTTAAGTTCCGCTACCAAGCGAACAAGAGCTTTAAGTGAGGTTTAGCATGATTAAAAAGCTCTTTCAAAAGCCAACCATTCAGTGGCCAACGAAGTTTGAACAAAAGCTGGAGATGGCGAAGGATGAGAATTTAATTGCGTTTTATAGCAACAAGCCGCCTGCTCCAGAAACACCGTTATCTGAGGTAGAGTTCGTGGCGTTAGATTTCGAAACGACGGGTTTGAATCCTGAAAAACATGACATCATTACTATTGGTTTGGTGCCGTTTAACCTGAAGCGAATTTTCCTACGTAACTCGCGTCATTGGAAGGTACGTCCACAGCGTGCACTCGATGAAGATTCAGTCATTATACACGGTATTACTCACAGCGAATTGATCGATGCGCCTGACTTAGGCGATATCTTAAGCGAGCTGCTACCATGCTTAAGCGGGAAAATCATTGTTGTTCATTACCGTCGTATCGAGAGAGAGTTTCTGGATAAAGCGCTCAAAAGCCGTTTAGGGGAAGGTATTGAGTTTCCTGTTTTAGATACGCTGCACCTTGAAGAAACGATTCAACAGAAACGTTCAGGCTCTCTCTGGGAGCGTTTAAAAGGGAAAAAACCAGAATCGGTTCGGCTAGCGCAATCTCGACGCCGTTATGGGCTGCCAGACTATACGCCTCACCATGCATTAACCGATGCAATTGCTACCGCAGAGCTACTGCAAGCGCAAATCGCCCATCATTACAGTGAAGAGCAACCCATCAGTGAGTTCTGGCTGTAATATACTTCACGCTTAATAGCGATCAAAAAAGGAGCCAGATGGCTCCTTTTTTTGCTTAGCTTGAGACAAGATTACAGCTTAAAGCGTTGAATCTCTTGTTCAAGTTCGTGTGATAGCTCAGACAGGTGAGCAGCTTGTTCTGCTGCTTGATGAGCTTCGACTGACAGCTCGTTAGACACGTCACGAATACCTTCAGTGTTACGAGTGATCTCAGTGGTTACCGATGCTTGCTCTTCTGCTGCTGAAGCAATCTGCGTTGCCATATCACTGATACGCTCAACAGCAGTGTGGATTTGCGTCAAGCTCGCTGCAGCCGCATTGGCATCATCAACACTGGTATCAGCTAGACGACGACTGTCACCCATAATACCGACCGCTTTGGCTGTTGTGCCTTGTAGCATCTCGATAGTTTCTTGAATCTCTTGCGTTGAAGCATGAGTACGTTGGCTCAATACGCGGACTTCATCTGCAACCACAGCAAAACCACGGCCTTGCTCACCTGCACGTGCCGCTTCGATCGCCGCGTTAAGTGCAAGTAGGTTCGTTTGCTCTGCAATGCCTTGAATCGTTGATAGAATCGTATTGATGCTATTTCCGTGTGCTTCTAGCTCTTGAATCACATCAGTAGCAACTTGAACTTCTTGCGCTAAGTTCTGAATAGAGCCTTGCGTTTGAGTTACTTGGCTTGAACCGTGTGAACAAGCTTGAACCGCTTCTTCTGAGTTACTTGCCGTGCTATCAGCATTACCTGCAATTTCTTGTGTCGCTGCTGCCATTTCGTTCACGGCCGTCGCCACCATGTTGATTTCATCTTGCTGGTAAGAGATACGCTGACTACGCTCCTCAGCTTGCTGTGCTGTCGTGCGTGCTTGCTCTGAAAGCGCAGAAGATACGTGGCTAAGCTTAGTAACCATTGTGTGCATGTTGCCAACAAAACGGTTGAAGTTTTCCGCCAGTTTACCTACTTCATCATCACTGCGTGGTTCTAGGCGTTGCGTTAAGTCACCTTCACCAGATGCAATTTCTTCCAGTGCATTTGATACGCGGTTCAAGTCACGGAACAAGAAACCAACTAGCCAAGAAACTGCAAGAATAACCACAATCGTGATCGCCACAGCAGTAAACAATAGATCTCGTAGCAATACCGCATGACCTGCTTCTTCTGTTGCGCGATCCATTTCAATCGCAAACATCCAATGCGTACCAGGAACTTTATTGAAGTAGTAAAGCTTCTCTTTTCCTTTGATTACCGTATCTTCGATACGACCTTCATCGGCGGCGCGCTCAATTGCCTCTTCTGAAAAATCTTTTAGAACACTGGTGATAGGCTTAAGCGTCAAGCTTTTATCTGGATGCGCTAAGAAGGTGCCTTCATTCATGTCGATTAGCATCGCATGCGCGTTTTCACCTGCATCTAAGTTAATCACATCGCTGATAAGCTGATCGATCAGTACGTCCGCACCAACAACACCAACAAACTGACCATTTTTCATTACTGGCTCAGCAATGGTCACAAGTAGTGCATTCGTGATTGCGTCTTGATATGCGGCTGTGATGATTTGCTTACCCGCGGCATCAGCATCCTTGTACCAAGGACGTGTGCGAGGGTCATAATCAGCACGGTTACGCTCCGGATGAGAGCGGTACATATCACCGTTTGGTGTACCAAGGAAGATGTCATCGAAGCCACCAGCCTTGCGAGCTTGTTGTAGGAAAGGAACAACGTCTTGCTCGGTCGAGTAGTCGTTGAACGCAGTGGCAATATCTTTACGGATATTGACCCAATCAGAAATTCCCTCTGACGCAGTAGTACTAAGACTTTGCGCACGTGAATAGACACCTGAACGAGTCTGATCAAATAATTGACCAGCCGACAACCAAGTAAGTGCTGTTGCCATCACAACAACAGCAGAAAGGCTTGCGCCTATAAGCTTTTGTTTTAATGATAATTTCATATTTATAGTTTTTTGAGTTGGGAGAACAGTTAAGGTGCATGAATATTACACACTTTTTTACGACTATTCACTAATTTTTAAAAAACAAAATAGCACATTAACTCTTTGTAAAATATGAACTTTCATGTGTCATTTTTTTGTCTCGAGCGTCATAAAAACCGCACAAAAAAAGCCAGCAAATTGCTGGCCTTTTGATTAATTGTTAGTCAAACGGTTTTATAAAATGCCGAATTACTGACGCTCAGTTCGCATACCCATCAATAAGCTCACACACATTGCAAGCAGAATGAAGGTAAATGGCAGTGCTGTAGAAATGGCACCAGCCTGAAGAGCTTGAACCGCCTCGGAGCCACCAATCCATAGCAGAGCAACCGCAATTGCACCTTCCATGAATGCCCAGAAGACACGTTGAAGTACAGGTGCATCGACTTTACCACCTGCCGTGATACTGTCGATAACAAGTGAACCAGAGTCAGAAGACGTAATGAAGAACACAAGTACCAACACAACAGCGATGATAGAAAGCATGCTACCAAATGGAAGAACATCAAACATTTGGAACATAGCAAGTGATACGTCAGTCAAGCCATTTGTGCCCAGCTCACCTACTTTATCAACAACTTGCTCGATCGCCAGGCCACCAAATACAGACATCCAAACAACGGTAACCGCAGTTGGAACCAGTAGAACTGCTGTGATGAACTCGCGAACGGTACGACCACGAGAAACACGCGCGATGAACATGCCTACGAATGGCGACCATGAAATCCACCAAGCCCAGTAGAACACTGTCCAGCCTTGGAACCAAGCTTCGTCCGTACGACCAAACGGGTTACTTAGTGGGATGATATTCTCTACATATGCCATAAGTGTGGTTGGAATCGAACCTAGGCTCGCCGCCCAACCGATAAGACCAACAAGGAGAAGTAGCAAGAACGCCACAACCATGTTGATGTTACTAATGACTTTAACACCACCATCGATGCCGCGTACGACTGAAACAACAGCAAGTAAAGTCACCACGGTAATAACGACGATTTGCAGACCTAGGCCTGGCTCAACACCAAATACGTGATGAATCCCACTTGCTGCTTGCTGCGCACCTAGACCTAGGGATGTAGCAAGACCAAATAAAGTCGCAAGCACAGCCAGAATGTCCACAATGTGGCCAGCCCAACCCCATGCACGATCACCCAGAAGTGGGTAGAAGATCGAACGCATAGATAGCGGTAAACCTTTGTTGTAGGCAAAGAATGCTAAAGAAAGTGCTACAACACCGTAAATTGCCCATGGGTGAAGGCCCCAGTGGAACATCGTTGCACCCAGTGCCAATCTCGCGGCTTCTGGTGTATTTGCCTCAACACCAAGTGGCGTTTCATACCAACCGGTGAAGTAAGCGACAGGTTCTGCAACACTCCAGAACATTAAACCGATACCCATACCAGCTGCAAATAGCATTGCAAGCCATGACATAAACGAGTAATCGGCAACAGCGTCTTTACCACCTAGTCGAATCTTACCCATTGGTGAGACGATAAGCGCCAAACAGAAAATAACGAAAATGTTACCTGCAATAATGAACAACCAATCGAATGAACCAATAATTTTCCACTTCAGCCCATCAAGTGCCGTCTTTGCGGTATGTGCATCTAGAACTAATGCAGCGACAAGAAACAGCGCAATTAAACCTGCACTAATACCAAAAACTGGGTTATGAACATCAAAACCCCATTTTTGAACGTTGTCCTGACCTACCGTATAGTCGGTACTATCGATACTGTACTTATCTATACCCTTTGTCATCGTTCCTCTCTATTTTTGTAGTGTTTTTACGTACCAAACAAAAAAATCTTTCGAACACGATACGTTTTGCATTCCGTGAAGGCGCAAGATCCTATCATTTGACACGTTTTTGTCTATCTTTTTGCTATTAAAAAATCCAATAACTTACTTTTCACTGTGTGGTTACGGCCTTTGATAGAACAAATCACTACCACAATAGTTAGACCACAAACATTTATTGCTATAATAATTTTAGCTCTTCTTATTTTGTCGAAAAGGCGCGACAAAATGGTATTGAGGACACGGCGTAAAATTGTAGGGGTAATTTTTGATTTCCCCCCTTTAAATAAGGGCGCATTTAAGTTAGTGTCGCCTCGATAAATGTTCCCTACAGACTGGATGAATAAATTGGAAAAGTACGAAGAAGTATTGGTCTCGATTCGTCAGATCATCCGCGCTATTGATTTACATTCTAAAAAGCTGAGCAAAGAGTCTGGATTGACTGCTCCACAGTTGATTTTGATGCGCGCTATCAATGACTTAGATAACGTGACGATTAAACAGTTGTCTAGCCACACTAACATGAGCCAAGCGACCGCAACGACCATTCTAGATAGACTAGAACGAGGCCAGTTTGTTGAGCGTCAGCGCAGTGTTCAAGACAAGCGTAAAGTGCATGCTGTACTTACGAGCAAGGGCCAAGAAGCCTTAAAACAAGCACCAACGCCGCTGCAAGAGCACTTCATTAATCGATTCCAAAAATTGGAAGAATGGGAGCAATCCCTTCTACTATCTTCCGTTCAACGCATCTCGACGATGATGAATGCAGAGGACATCGATGTTGCTCCAATGCTAGAGCTTGGTAGCATTACCAAAGCCGATTAGTTTCGCTCCCACGTGCTCGCTTTTTGCGGGCACTACTCTCCTACTCAGTCAAGCCAGTTTCAAACGCATATTTTGCTAACTCTGCCGTCGAATGTAAGTCCAACTTGTGCTTAATGTTATGGCGATGCGTCTCTACCGTTCGATAACTAATATTGAGTAAAGTGGCGATTTTTTTGCTGCTGTTTCCTTGAGCAACTAATTTAAGTACCGCTTCTTCCCTGCGGCTGAGAGGATTCGTTTTTTGCGTGGCAGGCACCACTTCTTGGGTAAAGAGTGTTTGTGTGACGGATTCACAGAAATACGTCGAGCCTTGGTTCACCGTTTTTATTGCTTGCACCATTTTCTCGGCCGAGATTTCCTTGAGCATATATCCTACGGCACCAGCTTGCATGACCTTCATGATGTACTCGCGATTATCGTGCATGGTCAACATAAGTATTTTGCTCTCTGGGCGAGCTTCTTTAATTACACCAGTCGCTTCAATACCGTTCATTATTGGCATGCTGATATCCATCAATATGACGTCCGGTTGCAAGTGTTTTGCGACCTCTATCGCTTCCAAGCCATTACTTGCTGTACCCACCACTTCGATGTCAGACTCTAACTCCAAACGAGCCATGAAGCCATCCAATACCACTTGATGATCATCGACAATCACTACACTAATCGGTTTATCCATAAACTATTTCATCCAAATTAAGCAGCACAGTAATCTCTGTTCCCAAGCCAAGCTCACTCATTAGCTCAAATTCACCACCGATGAACTCTACACGCTCTTGCATGTTCCTTAACCCAATCCCTTGTTGGTGCACTGCATGGTTAACCACAAATCCAACCCCATCGTCACGTATGAGTAATTGCAGCATATTGCCCATTTTTTGCAAAGTAACCGTTACTTTTTTCGCTCGCGCATGTTTTTCAATGTTATTCAAAGACTCCTGAGCGACGCGATATAGCGTCGTTGCGACTTCCGAAGTCAGTTTGTGCTGCTGAGTATCGAAATTGCTCTCGATATCAATCCCGGAATGGGAATGAAAATCCTGTAGCAAGGTCGTCAGTGCTGCTTCTAAACCGATATCATCGAGGGCGCTTGGACGGAGCTGATGAGAAATATGCCGCACCTCATTTATCGCGGTGACGAGCGATCGTTGTGATTTATCTAAGTGGGATTTGAGTTTTTCGTCTTCCAGTCTATGACTCATTAAGTCTAAATGACATTTACTGGAGACTAACAACTGATTGATTCCATCATGCAGTTCTCGCGCTAAATGCTTTTTCTCATCTTCTTGGAACATCACGGTTTTATGTGCCAATTCTTTCAGGTTCTTATCAGCGAGGCGATGCTCGTGCAGATTGATCGCCAAAGTGAGAACAATGATTACAGCAACGGTCACCGCTAAGATCACGACGACTGAGAAAAATGTCGTTTCGATATTTTTGTTCACTGCCGCGCGCATATTGGCGACTTCTCGGCTTACATCCTCAATATACAGCCCAGTACCTATCATCCATTCCCACTTATCGAGCCATGCAGCGTAACTAAGCTTAGGGACGACTTCACCCGTAGATGGCTTTTGCCATAGGTACTGATGAAAGCCTCCACCTGATTGCGCTTGATACAATAAAGCTTCGATTAAGCGATCGCCATTTTCGTCTTCAAGATAGAGTAAGTTTTCCCCGACAAGCTCCGGAAGAACTGGGTGTACAAGGTTGGTACCATATTTATCATAAGCAAAAAAATAGCCGTCCGACCCATAACTCAAACGATTTAAAATCGCTTTCACACGCGTTTTGGCAACACTCTCTTCTAAAGTCGGATCGTTGTAGATGTAAGAAATGGAGTCAAAAGCGACGTCGACCGTATCTTTCAGCGCCGCTTCTTTTGATTGGATCAGGTTTTGATGAAAGATCTCCACCTCCCTTTTGCCAAGGGTCTTGGTTTGATAGATAGAGATCCAGCTGATACTCGCTGACACCAATACCACGGGTATCAGTGTCAGCAGAATTAACTTTGCTTTGAGAGGCATCCCTTCCCTCCATGAAACGCTGCCTTTACAGCTTACTATCTTAGCAGTACAAACGAATCGATTGTGTCTGCATAGACATAATTAACAGCTTAACAACTTGTCTCAAAAGGTAAAAACTCTCAGTTCACAAAATCTCTTTATTATCGAGTGATTAACTCATACCGTAAAAACCTGGGAAAAACAGCAAAGACGCCAACACAACAATCTGAATCGCGATAAATGGCATCACACCTTTGTAGATATCACGCGTAGTAACCCCTGCTGGAGCGACACCTTTTAGATAGAACAAACTAAAGCCAAATGGCGGTGTGAGGAACGACGTCTGCAAGTTCATCGCAATAAGAATCGCAAACCACGTCATATTAATACCCATCAATTCAGCGACTGGCGCAATAATTGGCACGATGATAAAACAGATTTCAACGAAGTCGATAAAGAAACCTAAAATCAGAATCACCACCATGGTAATAATAAGGAATCCCCACTTTTCACCCGGCAGTTCTAACATCCACTCTTCAACTAAATAATCACCACCAGTGTAGGTAAATGCCATTGAGAAGGCGGTCGCACCAAGTAAGATCGCAAAGACCATTGCGGTTACTTTCACTGTCTCTTTTGATGCATCATAAATCATCGACCAACTAAACTGTTTATACAATAGCGATAAAATTATCGCACCTGCACCGCCCAGTGCCGCTGACTCTGTTGGTGTTGCAATCCCTGCAAAGATGGAGCCCAATACCACGATGATCAATGCTAACGGTGGCAATACAGCTTTCAGTGCGGTGAGCACTTCTTGTTTACGACTGATCGACTCATCGCGCTCTATCGCCTGTGCGGCTTGAGGGTTCAACTTCGCGTAGATGAGAATGTAGATCACATAGGCGCCAACAAGTGTAATACCGGGCCAGATCGCAGCTTGAAATAGGTCCCCTACCGGTACGCCAAGTACATCACCCAACAAGATCAACACGATAGAAGGTGGGATAAT
Organism: Vibrio sp. Vb1554; assembly: GCF_033344235.1. Classification (NCBI taxonomy): domain Bacteria; kingdom Pseudomonadati; phylum Pseudomonadota; class Gammaproteobacteria; order Vibrionales; family Vibrionaceae; genus Vibrio; species Vibrio sp. Vb1554. The sequence goes on from NZ_JAWPOJ010000013.1 coordinate 43,256, forward strand.
TTGGCCCAACGTGCCAGACGCACAAATAGTCCCACACGCTAAACCTTTGTCGTAATTGTACTTGAGCATCACAGGAAGAGATATTAAGCCCATCGCAACAACTGATGCGCCTACCACACCCGTTGAAGCGGCAAGCAATGCGCCAACTAACACGGTAGAAATAGCGATACCACCGCGAACGCCACCGAACAAACGCCCCATTGATTCTAGTAGCTGTTCAGCAAGCTTCGTTTTCTGTAGCACTAGCCCCATAAAAACGAACAGCGGTACGGCCATTAGCACCGTATTTTCCATAATGGACTGAATTCGATATGGCATAAAAGCAAACATCTCGATGCCTTCAGCCCAAACACCAAAAATCAGCGCGATACCACCAAAAGTAAAGGCAACGGGAAATCCCAATAGAAGCGCAAAGAGCGCAACAAAAAACATCACTATACCGATCATAATGACTTCCTTTTACGACTTACCGTTATTACCGGCATAGATGAGATGAGGGTTGACAATTTTGTTGATTGAATGAAGTAACAATCCAATACCACTCACCGCCATAAAGAAAAATGACAGCGGAATCATCGCTTTGATAATCCAACGATATGGTAAGCCACCTGGGTCACCAGACGTCTCGCCTAACGCGTAACTTTCCTTAGCGAAATCAACACCAAACCAAGCTACCAGTAGGCAAAAAGGGAATAAGAAAAATAGTGTGCCTATGATGTCGATGATGGATTGTGCTTTGTAAGATAAGCGTTCATAAAAAATGTCGACGCGAACATGGCCACCGGACTTAATTGCGTAAGGCACACCAAGCAAGAACACGGCAGAGAATAGATGCCATTCCATTTCTTGGAATGCGATAGACACATCATTAAACACGTAACGCATGACAACGTCGTACACAACGTTTGCTAACAACAAAATAAACAGGATGCTGGATAACCATCCGAGGAAATCGCTAAAGCGGTTAAATAATCGCTCAATATAAATAAGACTTCTCATTCCGAACTCCGTGGAACGTTTAGATGCGCTCCGCTATGGTGCGGAGCATTCATTATGAAGTTTTCTTGGGCTTCGATAGCAGGCTAAACCTCTCGGCATCGCCTGCTTCATAACGTTATTGTTGAGCTTGACTGTTTAAGTACGCTCGGTGCGAAATATCTGACCATGGTCGAACTTGATTCATATAGTTCGCTTGCGACTCTTGAATCTCTTTCGCCAAAGCATCTTTTTCTGCATGTTCTTTCAACAAACGATCGTTTGCTTCTCGCAACGCAGCTACTACTTCAGGTGGGAAATCTTTTACTTCAACATTTGGGTATTCAGACTTAATAGATGCCCAGTTTTTGCCACTTTCGTGTTTCGATTGCGTGTACATATCGTAAGCGGCCGTTTTCATGGCTACTTGCAAAATCGCTTTTAGGTCATCAGGTAGACGATTCCAGGTACGCTTGTTAACGAGGAACTGAAGCTCAGTCGCTGGCTCATGCCAACCTGTGTAGTAGTAAGGCGCGATTTTGTGGAAGCCCATACGTAGATCCAGCGATGGACCAACCCATTCCAAGGCATCAATTGTGCGACGCTCTAGAGAAGTATATAGCTCACCAGGGGCGATATTCGTTGGCTTGGCACCTAACTCAGCCAAAATCTCACCAGCAAACCCTGGGATACGCATTTTCAAACCCTGTAAGTCCTCGACGGACTTGATCTCTTTTTGGAACCACCCGCCCATCTGAGTATCGGTATTACCGCCAGGGAAAGACATCAAGTTATGTGGAGAGTACACTTTTTCCATCAGCTCCATACCACCGCCGTAGTAAAACCATGCATACTGCTCAGTTGGCAACATACCGAAGGGCATAGAAGTGAAGTAAAGTGTGTTTGGAACCTTACCCTTCCAGTAATAAGACGCTGAGTGACCCATGTCATACTGACCCGACTTAACCATATCAAACACCCCAAAAGGCGCTTTATGCTTGTTTGCGGAATCAATGCGGATTTGCAAACGTCCGTTGGACATCTCTTCCGCCATTTTGGCCATGTTTTTTGTGGTATCACCAAAAATTGGGAAATTAGGCCCCCAAGTTTCAGCAAGCTTTAAACGATAGACTTTTTCAGCAGCGTTTACAGAAGTCGCTGCGAGTGCCATCGCGGCAGCGACAGCGGTTGTTTTGAGCACTCGTTTTAAAGATTTTTGGATTAGACTCATCGTTCACGTCCTTTATCACCAAGGTTATTGTTGTCATCCATTTCATTAGGATTGGCTGTATTCGGTATAAAAGATGTAACAATGTTGTCTAATGCGAAATGGGCATGAACACAGAAGCGAGTAATTCATCAATAAGGCATTAGCCTAAGGTATTACGTACAAGTACGTAGGACAACCGTCATGACAAAAGACTGTTAATAGCAAAATCAATAAATTATATTTTTATCTATGAATAAAAATAAAAGACAATACGTACGTATTTTTCTGCCAAAAAATTTACATAGTATTTAAGAAAATGTGACAAACCACTTATTGGCAGTGTTAAAGTCAGTACTTAATGCATTATTTCCAATACCAAGATAAAAAAATACCTCGGCATCGGCCGAGGTATTCAATCTAGAACGGTAGCGGTAATTAAACTGCTTTGTAGATAACTTTGTTACCTGCTAACTGCTCTTTTTGAACTAGGTTTTCTTCAAGAAGCTTCTTTAGTGCGCCAGTAGCCCATGATGCCGCTTTAGTATCTTCTTGACCTGCAGCTAGACCGATGCCTTTAGGGTTAATACCTTCAGCATTCGCCATAACGATGTCTAATACTTGTTGTTGCTTAGGAGTAAGGGCAACATCAACTGTTTTCACTGCAGCTACTTTTTTATCAGCTACTACTTTCTCCGCAACAGCTTTTTCAGCAACAGAAGGTGCTACTGCTTTTTCCGCAACAGGCTTCACTGCTTTAGGTGCTGCAGCTAAGTTTGCTACTGTCGCTTTAATGCGTTTTTGCAGTTTCATCTGCACTTTACGCTTATGAGCAAGTCTCATTGAATATTTCTCCAGTTCACTGCATCTCAGCAGGGATGAAAATTTGAAGCGCGTTTTATACCAAAATTCACAAGCAATTTGTAGGTTTTAGCGGCGAAACGCGATGAAAAATGCGCTCAAAGCATAGAACGTCTACTATTTAATCAGATATTTTATGAACGGATTTATTGAATACTGGGTATAAAAACAGAGGTTTGTTTTATTTTAAATGCAAATCAATGCACATAAAGCTACCCACTTATTTTTGGACAAGTATTCGATGAGGTTATAAGCATGGAAACGCTGCACCTAACAAATTCACATTTCAAACCCGACTCCCCTATCAACAGAATACTTTTGTTGCTTGTTGCACTCATCACTTTGTTTTTGGTTGCCATTTCTCCGGGATGGAAGCAAGCCATGTTGTCGGTCATTTTGATGTCTGCAATCGTTGGTTTCGCCATCTTGATGATTAAGAAAAGCCAAGTCACTTTTACGCTGACAGCTTCTCACTTTCAGCAACACCTTTTTAAAGGAGGTTGGGTCGTCCGATGGCGAAATATTGAGTCAATCGGTATTTGTAGCTACCAACAGGAAGGGTGGCACCAACCGCTACCTTGGATCGGTATGCGTCTAAAACACTACTCGCCCTACTTAAATTCAATCTGCCCTCGTATAGCGACAGAAATTCTCCTCAGCCAGCGAGCACTGCTTTACTTAGGCGCGAAACAAAATCAGTGTGAAGATAAGTTTGAGGATATAGTGCTTGACCCTAAACCGTATATAAACAGAGATGGGATTGAGTACAAAGGTTTGTTAGCGATGCTCGCCAACCGGATGAAGTATCAGAGAGGCTTTTATGGCTACGATCTATTTATATCAGCAAGTGATCTAGATCGTGAGGCTGAGGATTTTGTGGGACTGACTCGGCGATACTTAGCTGCCGCCGAGCCAGAATAATGCTTAGTACACGCACTTTTAGTAAAGCGGCATCTCGTCAGCAACGAACGGGTTAGTTTTACGCTCATGACCGAAAGTCGATTGAGGGCCGTGACCAGGGACAAACGTGACATCATTGCCTAAAGGCCACAATTTCTCTTTGATAGAACGAATCAACGTATTGAAATCACCTTGTGGGAAGTCAGTTCGACCAATGCTACCGTTAAACAAAACGTCACCCACAAACGCTAAACGCGCTTCTTCACTGTAAAGCACAACGTGACCAGGTGTATGACCAGGTGTGTGGAATACGTTCAGCACTTGATTACCAAAAGTGACAGTGTCACCTTCATTTAGCCATTGGTGCGGTTCAAACGCTTCTGTCAGCGGGAAACCAAACATTTGGCTCTGACCTTCCAAACCTTGCAACCAGAAGTTATCTGCCTTGTGAGGACCAACAATCTCTGTACCGCCAAGCAGTGCAGACAGCGGTTCCGTGCCACCTACGTGGTCCAAGTGACCGTGTGTTAGCACTAGGTTTACCACGTCAACACCCAGCTCTTTGATAAGCATAGCGAGCTGCTTTTCATCGCCGCCTGGGTCAACCACAATACCTTTCATGGTTTCGTCACACCAGACAATAGAACAGTTTTGAGAGAAAGATGTTACTGGAACAACTTGGTATTTCAGAGCCATAGATAACCTATACCGAATAAATTTGCATGAAAACTGCCGCAACTATGACACTAAGGCCTAGCGACTTCAAGCTTTGAACTGTGGGTAATCGACGACGTTCTGAGACTAGAAACCTTGTCTCAACTAGCACTACCAGGAACGAACAGCTCCCGTATCGATATGAACAAAGTTACTACCTGGATAATAACCCACGCCACCGGCTTTTAGGCTTAATGCAGCATCACGAACCGTTGAAAGCTTCACGCCGTCTAAACGAAAATCAATGGCCTTTCCTTCCATGTGCATGCTCTTTTTCGCTACACGAGAAGACCCGTTGCGCAGCGAGGCGTTAGTGGCAGGAGAACGGTAACCTGAAATGACGATCACCTCTGCTTCTGTACCAATTAACTTTTGAATTTGGCTTATTTGATCGAACAAGCGTCGATCCATCGGATGAACCTCATTCCGTCGATGGTCTCGACAAAACTCATTCAGCCTTTGAAGTTCATCATTAATGTATCGTTTTCCATCGAAATAGCATGTTTCGAGGATCTCTCCAGTATTAAGATTGTTCATCGCCAGCGCACGTGGCTCGTCAGGGAGTGAAGCCCAAGAAAATGATGGCAGGGCAGACGCCAACACCACACCACCAGCGGTCATTTTAAGGAAATCTCGGCGGGAAAAGTTACGACTTACCATTTCAAAATACAGTGCTCAACAACTAGACAAGTCGTGGACATTAACCAAACACATTTGTCACGTCAAATGCATAAAACGCTCCATCTTGATTTTCAGATGCAGTAATTATTGCTTAATTATTGAACGAAAAGAGAATTCTTCGTTTTGTAAATTTTCCTTAAAGATTTCAACTGCGGTGATCGTACTTATAGATATCATCACGGTAGTAAAGCGTTCCCTCTTCCAACCATGCTGTTTGATAAATGATGTGTACTTGAATGCGCTCTCCCAAAGGAACTGACGTGTTAGACCGACGAGAACTTTCTCGCTTTTTCGCTAAACGTTCTTCCAACCCCTGAGTTTTGAACAGAAGTTCTGCTAACTGGTCTGCATGTTCTACACGAACACATCCTGAGCTGAATGCGCGTCTGTCCTGTTCAAACAAGTTCTTACTTGGCGTGTCATGCAAATAAATAGCTTGTGGGTTAGGCATATTGAACTTGTACAATCCCAGTGCATTTTGTAAGCCCGACGCCTGTCGCATACGATAAGGAAATGTTCTCGGATTCACCGTTGCCCAATTGATGGTTGTAGGGTCAATAATTTCGTTCGAAGTCCAAGACCGAATGATTTGAATGTTATGGTTAATCAAATACATCGGATTACGTTTTACTTTAGGAATAATGTCTTTAACCATGATAGTCCAAGGCACGTTCCAAGTTGGGTTGAGAATAACTGAATCCAGTGCTACCGACATGATGGGCGTTTTTCTTGATGCTCTCCCTACCACAACTTTAGACTCAAACAAGGGTTGACCATCATGCCAATACGTGACTTCGTATCCAGGCACGTTAACAAAGACAACATTATCCCTTTCTTTCGACCAAATTCTTGAACGCTCAGAATTCAACGCCAGCAGATGCAATCGCTCTTGAGGAGAAAAGTTGATCCATCGAATGGTATTCGGGCCGATAACGCCATCTTCTTTCAAACCATGAATACGCTGGAACTCTTTTATCGCAAGCTCTAATTGTTCGTCATATTCTTCAGTGACTAAATCCAAGTAAGAAACATCTACGCCTACGATCTCCATTCGCTCAATCAATAGGGGTCTGTTTTCTAATATATCGCCAACACGTGCTAGCCCAGTTTGTTGATAGGCAGGATATTGGTACTGAGAATGTTCCGATAGCGAAGAATAGGCGGAGTAGAAAGCATCATCTGTTTGTAATGGAGACCGGAGACTTGCCAAAAACTGACCAAGTTTGCCAACCGTAATCTCATTACTCAGAACCGATAAAGTATCGATGCTAGGAGCGGGTAACGTAACATGGGCTTTGTCTGTAAATAGCCAATTAATCCCTTCTTCGGGGAGTTGCTCAAGATAACTAAGGTACATCAAGAGTGAATCTGTCATCACTAAATCGAAGTCGAGATTATCTCCCTGCCACCTTACTTGGTTTATCCGGTGAAGTTGATTTTCGAATTCATCGGTGACATCCGCAAGTGCAACCAGGTTTACTTGAAAAAGAAACTGCTCAATATCACTTTCATTTTCCCAGTTCAAACGGTAATTGGTGCTTTGATACAGTTGATCAATCACCTCTGGATAATGGATCATTTTTTCTACAGACAGCTTTTGTACCGCTCCCTCTTGCTCGACTTGCGCTGAAGCTTCGAGAGAAACGACGGTGGAAAAGCTGCAAAACGGCACCAGAAGTGCCGTCATGATTAAAACCCTAGCAAACACTGAAATGATCCTTGCGCTACTTGCCATAATAAAAAGTATGGCAAATATCTCACAGCTTGCAGGTTTAAAATTAAGAATCTGATGCCGAAAACGACAACAAAACTCTCTATAAGTAATTACTCAATGATCTTTCTAGATAATTCTCGACCAATGGTTGTCCCATTGCACTCCGCTTGCGAAGGTACTTTTTGACTCCTCAGGTCTTTGCTCTACCACTTTTCCCGCCCCAGAACTGACTCGGAACTCATCGCCATAGACCACAACACCAGAGGCATCTGGTAACGCACTTAGCTCGACCAATTTGCCCGTAGATTTAGACCATATACCATAACAACTGCCCGGAGGCGAAGTGGCTAAGATCCATTCATCGGTTGCTGCAATACTCGCAACGTAGTGATTGAAACGCGCCCACTCTTCAGGATCAGCTTGTAGATCCTGCATCTCACCACCACGCGTGTGCATGGCGATCAAGGCTGGATACTCGTCCGGCTCACCACGATATTGTTGCCCACAAAGCACGGTTTCCGCACCATCATGAGCTAAATGGCGAATACTCAACTTATGATCCGGTAAAGACACTTGATCCAATAGCTCCCCTTCTTGTGAAAGGTAACTCAGACTCGGTCTCATGCTATCAAGATTGAGAGGTTCACGGCCATTAGTGTGTACGCCACCAACGCCAATCGCCAATGCGCCATCAGGCATCATGATCACTTCATGAGGGCCAAGGCCAAAGCCTGTTAACTCATCGATCTTTTGATATTGCTTCTGTACATCATAAACACCAATGATCCCGCGGCTTGTCCCCCTCTCCCCTTCTGTGGCAAATAGCAACGTGCCGTCATGGGAGTAAACACCATGTCCGTAAAAATGGCGATTTGGCGTTGCTAGTTGCAGTTTGATCATCTGCTCTGAGCGATAATCAAACACCATGAAGAAAGTACCAGGTCGACGACCAAAAACTACGGCGTGGCCTTGTTGGTTGGTTGCCACACCGTGACCACGCTCAGGAATCGGCAATGAAGATAGCGGCATACCATGCTCATCCGCCACCACCGCTGCATATTTATCTCGGCCAATGATAGAGCAGCCGATCAACGCAGGCTCACGTGAGCTTGTTGAAGAACAACCAAATGGCATCATAGGTGTAGCCGCCCCGAATAGAGCGGCTTTCAGCAAAGTTCGGCGGGTTTGATCAGTCACCATCGGTTGCATTAAATCCTATAACTACGCCAAGCTCGATTGCCACTTCTTCGTGAATCAGGTACTTCAATTGCTCTAGCTTATTGTATTGAGCAAGCACCATGCGATAGCCTTCTTTTGTTTGTAGTGCAGCAAACAAGCTCTTATCTTCTGGCCAAGTTTCTAACGCCATTTCAAACTGATGAACAACACGGTCTGCGAGATCTGCATGGCCTTGCTCTCTTAGTAGCGCATCTAGACCATTTCCGTTCGCAAAGTACAACGCTTCCATCCCTTGAAGGTTGGCTTTTAAGTTTGAAAGTGAGGTCTCTGAACGCCACGATTCTGAAAAATACGGGCGAGGCTTACCAATCTTCGCTAGCGGTCGGCTCAACTTCTTCATGCTGTACTCAAGCTGATTCGAGAGCAGTGAAATGTACTCAGATTCCCATTCCGTCATCTCTAGCGCTTTCCAAGGGTTCTCTGCCCAAGAATCCGCGATGATCTGCGCTTTGTTATCGAGGTTTTCTGCAATCGCTACGCCTGTCACACAGGTATTGCTATTGCTAGATAAGGTCGACGCTTTATCGTAAAGCAGCCATTCCAATGCACCTAAACCTTGCACGGTGACACTTTGGGTGGAGATACCTTCTGCACTCCAAGCTTGATCAGATTTCGTCAGTACAGACATTTTACGACCAGTGGTGTTCTTTTTATCTGGCCAAAACTGAACATTCCAGCTTTGCTCCAACGCCGTAGCAGGGCCACGTTCTTGACCTTGTAATGCCATCCACGCAAGCATCGTTTGATGCCATTGCTGTTTTACTTGTGCATCATCTTTCGACTCTGATGCGCAGTAATCCGCGAAGCGCTGTTCAAGTTCTGTGGTTTGCGCTAAAAACGTCTGAGCTGATTGAAACTCAACCTCGTACACGCTTTGAGAAATATGACTTGTACTCTCAGGCTTGGCTGAGCTCGAACCGATGGTCGATTGGCAACCAACCAAACTTAACGTTGCGGCAATCGCACTCACTAACAGTGTTTTTTTCATGGTTGCTTCCTTATAGAGAGTTCAGAAACGCAATGAGAGCATCACGTTCTTTTTTGTTCAGAGCTAAAACATTTTGTTTCGCCGTTTCAGCTTCGCCGCCGTGCCACAACACCGCTTCCATCAGGTTACGAGCGCGGCCATCATGTAGAAAGTACGTGTGTCCGTTTACTTCTTCGGTATAACCAATACCCCACAACGGTGCCGTTCGCCATTCACGGCCGTTTGCTAAGTATTCCGGACGGTTATCGGCTAAGCCTTCACCCATGTCGTGCAGAAGCATGTCGGTGTATGGATGGATAAGCTGCTCAGAAAGCGCTGGTAACTCTGGTCGCTTCGCCGTTTTAACACTGGTTTTATGGCAGCTTTCACAACCAGACGCAGCAAAGATTTGCTGACCAAGTTTCACGCTAGGCTCATTGATGTTACGGCGAATAGGTACGGCTAAGTGTTGGCTGTAAAACTCTACGAAGTCGAGAATATTTTCACTCACTTCAGGTTTGCCGCCATTTGGCATGTCGTCACAAATGCTTTGTTTCGAGGTACAGTTTTCATTTGGGAATAAATGGCTCGTAAGACCCACATCACCATTAAATGCTGCTGCATTTTGCTGCATTAGCGTCGGTTGTCCTGCTTTCCAGCCAAAACGACCAATCGAGAAGTCGTCCTTTTCAATATCCCACACCTTATTGACTTTGCCTGAGATACCGTCTTTGTCGGCATCTTGTTCATCAGCCCAAGCAAGTAGCGTTTCGTCGGGAATACTCTCCAACAAACCAAGGCCGATCATTGGTGGTGCCACGCGTGCTGAGAACTCGGTATCTGGGTGCATATCGCCGTAACCCAGATCGGTAATGTTCAAATGAGGTTTTCTTAGCGTCACCGTCGTACCGTCTTTAAATTTCACTGGGACATCGGTGTAAGTGATTTCGATTTTGCCTTCTGGCGTTTGATCTTGCAGAGCGAAATCTTGAAGCTGGCCACCATAAGTCGGCTCAGGTATGCCGCCATCTTTGATGTAAGCTTTCTTTTGTTCTGGCGTCATCGCAGGAATGCTTAAGCGCACTAACATAGACACGGCATGTAAATCATCTTTCTCTGGCGGATGACCACGACCGTCTTTGATGTGACAATTCTGACAACCATTGGTGTTAAAAAGCGGGCCTAAGCCATCACGAGCGTCCGTTGACGCTGGCGCTTGTACCCAAGGGTTACGGAAAAAGCTGTTACCTACGCTAAAGTCGAGGCGTTTGCTCATTGGCAAGTTAGCAGCAGGAAGAGAATAGGCATTCGCGCCGTCTTTTTTAACACTGGTTTTGCCACCGGACTTAACATCGTAAGCCATGGCAGAAGAAGAAAGGATCGCGGCTAGCGCAGAAATTAGGTATGGCTTCATATCATTGCTCTACATAGACAACAAGGGTGATAACAACGAGCTCAAACGGCAAAAGGGCTCACAAAGAGCCCTTATTTATTATGGTTTTCTTATTAAAACTCGTGGTCAGCAGTATCAGGGCTTAGGCTATCGATGCCGACAATGCTTGCCGCGCGCTCAATCGCACCGGTTTGTGCTACCAACGACATGATGGTGTCGTTTACTAGCGCGTTGCCCTGTGCGTTACCCGCTGCAATAAGTTGGTCAAAGTGCTGGTTGTTCTTCTCTGCAGAAGTCACTAGCTCACCAACTTGGCTAAGTGTTGTATCAAACTGTTTTTGAATTTCGCTCGCCGCTTTCTTATCTTTTTGAGCAACAAGATCAGCAATACTTGGACCAGATAACTCTTTGCCGTTTACACCTTTGTATGTACCTGTGTAAACGTTGTAGATGCCTTGCTCATTGTAGTAGTGAGAATTATGCGTGTTGTCTGAGAAACAATCGTGCTCGTCTTCAGTTGAGTTCGCTTCTAGTGCCACCTTCATGCGCTCACCCGCTAGCTCACCTAGAGAAAGAGAACCCATGCCGAATAGCATCTTACGAAGACCATTATCAGCAGATTCGTTTAGTAGCTCTTCACGGTAGTTACCTTTCACTTCAGCAGACCACTGCTTTTCCATCCACTCAAGGTCTTGAACCAGTAGATCAGCGGCTGCTTTTAGGTACTCACCACGACGGTCACAATGACCATTCGTACACTCAGAACCGACAACGAAATCAGTGTAAGCACGTTGACCTGCACCCGCGTTAGTGCCGTTTAGGTCTTGACCCCAAAGCAAGAATTCAATCGCGTGGTAACCTGATGCAACGTTTGCCTCAGAACCGCCTACTTCGTTTAAATCTGCTAGTAATTCTGGCGTAATTTTTGAAACGTCCAGTTTAGAAGCGCCAATCTGCAGACTTGTGTTTGCGATGATGTTGGCAGCCGCGCCCTCGTTACCCAATTCGTATTGGTAATCAGCTGCTACGTAGTCAATCAGACCTTCATCAAGTGGCCATGCGTTCAGCTGACCTTCCCAATCGTCAACAATCGCGTTACCAAAACGGAAAACTTCAGACTGTTGGTAAGGCACGCGAGAATCTAGCCAAGCTTGTTTTACTTCTTCAAGCTTTTTCGCTGATGGTGATTTTAGAAATTCGTCGATTTTTACGTCAAGCGCCTTCGCTGTTGTTACTGAATCAGCAAACACAGCATGGGCAACGTCCGCGTAATGTTCGACTACTTGTTGTTTAGTTACAGTGGCAGCAACGGTAGAACCACTGGCAATGAGGAGTGATGCAGCAATAGATTGGACTAAAACTTTTTTTGCATTCATCTGAAGCATCCTTGTTGAGCTTTTCAATTATCGTATTGGTAGTGCTAATTATTCTTATTTGCACTTTAGTCTCGAGATAATACAAATTTACAATTTATTTGCAACTCCAGATACAAAAAAACCTCATAAAAATGAGGTTTTTCACAGACTTTATTGTCAGTTTTATCTTTAGGATTAAACCTTTAGGTCATGTTTTCCGTGAGAGACTTTTGCCTTCAGATAATTTTCGTTGCCATCTTTGATATGTGCAGAGGTATTGACAACCTCGCCAATTTCAATTCCGTACTCAGATAACTCACGGATTTTCTTAGGGTTGTTCGTCACAAGGCGGATCTTATTCACGCCTAAAGCTTCTAGCATTTGTGCTGCTTCTGTGAAATCACGCAGGTCATCATCAAAGCCCAAATGGTTGTTAGCTTCGTACGTGTTCATGCCCTGGCTTTGTAAGCGGTATGCATCGATCTTATTGTACAAACCAATACCACGACCTTCCTGACGGAGATACAAGATGATACCACCGGACTCGCCCATGCGATTGATCGTCTCTTCTAGTTGCTCACCACAGTCACAGCGTGAAGAGTGGAACACATCGCCTGTCAAACACTCAGAGTGCATACGAACTAAAGGCATGTCCTGAGTTTGGTCCGCTTGTTTAAAGATAATAGCAACATGCTCTTTGTCTGTCTTCAGACCATGGAAAGACAGAATTTCGGCATCAATGTTACTTTTTGCCCCGACTTTAAAATCTACTCTGGCACGTACTTCCGCCATATCTATACTCACTCGATTTATTGCTTGATGCGCTTGGTGCGTTTTCGTTATTGCATTCATGGGATTTACTCGTTGCTCTTCAACTATGGGGACTGATACCGCATTTTGCAATATAGAGATCACAATTGAGGGCAGTTATCCACTCAAGACAGCAAAAGAGAAACACTCTCCAACTGAACAATTGTTATATTATAACAATTTAAAAAAACTACAATAAAAAACCCCAGACAAATTTTGTCTGGGGTTTCAAGAAGGTCGTTTGGTCTATCTTTTAATGGGTCTGACTGCGCTTCCAAACGGCGAGTTCAATCCAAACTGCTTCGAGTTCTTGGATTTCCTCGTCGGTCAACACGGCGAGCGTTGAAGTAACTTGAGGCAGGTTCGGTGATTGCAATGCACGAATCTGCGAATAGAAGTCTTTTTTAAGTTGTAATATAACTGAATCCACTGCGTGCACCTATTTCGTTCTTTTATTACTTATCCAGCTCAAAATTTTTATTTTCTTTATACTGGAAACTTCATAAATTCGGAAAAATGATAACATTCTGCTTGTTAAGTGCACAATTTATTTTTAATAGTGGAATAACGGTCACATTAATTACGCTTCACCATTCGGATCGAATATAAGACAAAAAAGATCAAAAATAGCACAGGAAAGATCCACAACAGCGCCGTGGAATAATTTAATGGTGGTTGATACAGAACAATATTCCCATAACGAGCAACTAGATAGTCCTTTATTTCTTGATCTGAGCTGCCTTCATTGGCCATCGTATACACTTTCAACCTCAGGTCTTTAGCCGCTTGTGCATTAGACTCGACAAGGTTTTGGTTTTGACACTGCGGGCAGCGTAAGGTCTTGGCTAACGAGGTTGCACGCTGTTGCACTTCAACAGAATGAAATTCAAACAGATCAACATTCTGTTCTATATCCGCACTTCTCGTGAAAGGAGAAAATAGTATAAATAGGATTAAAGTGAGGAGAAGATTATTAAATCGAAACATTCAAGTATCCTGAAAATATATCGTTCCATTTATCTGCCGTTAGCTCCCCACGATATTTGATCAATATACGACCATTTTGATCAATCAAGTAAGTTTCCGGCGTTCCGATAACACCTAGCTCCACAGCAAGCTTTCCATTAGGGTCACTAATTACTTCAATATATGGATTTCGTTTAGAGCTCAAATATTCACGAGCGGCTTGTTTTTGATCTCTATAATTCAGCCCAATAATAGGCACACCGAGTTCTGCTAACTGCAATAACTCTTCATGCTCTCGTTTGCATGCTCCGCACCAAGATGCCCAAACATTCAATAATTTATATCCGTCGCTTTTGAACAGCTGCTCAGAAACCATGTCATCAGAGATCAGAGAAGTAGAGCGAAAATTAGGTGTCTCTAAATTTCGTTGTGGGGACAATTCAACATGTGGTCGCTCAGACAAAGCCACCGCAGTTACTACAGCAAACACGGCAACAGCCACAACGAGACCTGCGAGTTTAAGCGTATTTCTCGATCGCATTGATAGCCTCTCTCCTTTTCTTTAAGCCTGTTAATAGCGCACCAAACACAGCTAGTAGCCCGCCAGACCATATCCACCAAATACCTGCGCGGTACTGAACTTTAATCGCATAAGCATAAGTATCGACTTTGTCACCCAATGTCACGTAATAATCGCCATGCCATAGTGAACGAATCGCAGGCTCGGTCATATTCATCACTCGCACAGGGTAATGACGCTTTTGCGGGTTGAAATTGAGCATGCGGCCATCTTCCAAGTGCAAGGTGATCTGTCCTTGTTCCGCGGTGTAGTTTGGCCCCACCAGCCATTCGATACCATGATAATCGATAGTGATCCCCGCTCTTTGTTGAGAACTGCCAGGTTCGACACGTAAATTGTGTTCATATGAGTAGTGACTGTTGAATACAGCCCCACTCACCGCCAGTGCAAAACCGATATGTGCCATCACGATTGGCATGAGTTTACGCTTATTGGAGCAGCGAAACAGCATAACGAGATGCGCCACAATCACCCAAGTAGCCAACGTTATGGTTAACAATACTTCGAAATGCAGTGCATTCACTGAGAACATAAACCCGATCCCAGAGACTAGAGATAACGCGATACTGATCGCGATATCACCGCTTACACTCGGAACTGTGCCTTTTGTCCATTTCAGCACTGGCATGAATGCTAAGGCAATCAGAGCCAGTATGCTTAATGGGAAGATCAGACTATTAAAGTAAGGTGCGCCAACTGAAATGTTCCCTAAACCGAGCAGTTGATAAACCATCGGATAAAAAGTGCCAAGAAAAACGATGGCAGTCGCAATAACCAGCAGCCCTTTGGCGATATAAGCAGTGTAAGCTCGGCTCGCTAGAGATTGAAGTTTGAAACGAGGGAGTTGTTCTCCTCGCAAAATCAGTACGCCAAAAGTGATAATGACAAGCAAGCTCAATACACCAATCAGCACCAAACCTTTAGTTGGGTCCACCGCAAAAGCGTGCACTGAAGTCAGCACGCCAGAGCGCACCACGAATGTCCCTAAAATGCTTAGGCTGAACGTAGCAAACGCCAGTGCATAGGAGCTCCAAATTGCGCCTCTGTTACGTGTTGCGACAACACCGCTGTGCAACAAAGCAGTACCAGTAAGCCAAGGGAGTAGAGAAGCGTTCTCCACAGGGTCCCAAAACCACCAGCCGCCCCACCCTAGCTCATTGTACGCCCACCATGATCCCACCAAGATACCCAACGTGAGCGTTCCCCATGCAAAAAACGCTGCGCTTCGAGCAACCACATACCAATCGCTCATCGGTTGTTTACCCAATAGCGCTGCTAATGCAAAAGCTAATATTGCTGCGTAACCGACATAACCGAGATAAAGCAATGGTGGATGAATGATAAGCCCAACATCTTGCAACATTGGGTTTAGATCTCGTCCTTCCGACGCCAATACTTGGGCATACTCGAACGGGTTAGAGGTCATTAACGTGAACCAAGCAAATGTCGCAATAAGAACGTTCATGATTCCTAAACAGTCACAAGTATATTGGGCGTTGAGCGGTGACTTAAATGCAATAAACGACGCCCATAAACTCAAGGTGACGACCCAAAACAACATGGAGCCTTGGTGCCCACCCCAAGCGGCAGCAATTTTGAACGCCACGGGAAGTTGACTGTTGGAATGCGTAACAACATATTCCAACGCGAAGTTGTCTTGCACGAAGCAGACGATCAGAAGTGCTAAACAAATGATGGAAGCTAAGCTAATGATGTGGGACATCGCGACTTGATGCGGCAATGTCGCCTTCTTACCCATAGCACGACGTAGCCAATGCAGCAACGATGCACAAGTCGATGTTACAGCCACCAATATCAGTAAGAAGAACCCTAGCTCAGCCTCCATTTTTCCCCCTTACACTATGGTCATTTGACCGGCATAGAGAATGAAAGTACGTAGCATAAGTACGCCAACCAAGCTCAACGTCGTGACCACAAAAACGTAACTGCCTTTGTGGCGCACTTCTGAAGGCGTTAACCAATTGAGAGTCAAAGGCGTAATCATGCCGATGAACACTACGCCAACCCAGAACCATTGAGCCCAGAATCCACTCGAAATAGCATTCCAAGCCGCGACTTCGTTCTGACCACCGCTGAAGATCAGTCCAGTAAAGAATGTCACTAAGACAAACAACTCAAACAACACTACAGGGCGTTCAAATCCGTGCACCCAAGACACACTTGGGCTGCTGGTCGACTCTTTAAACACCAAGATGCCGAACATCAAGCATGCCGCTGCACCCGAGGACAAACTAGAGAACAGGAACAAGATTGGCAGTACTGGATTGTTTAGCATTGGATAAGTCTTCAATGCAGACAATAGAAAGCCAGTGTACGCTGCAAGCACGATGGCTAAGAAGCCCAAGAACAATTCAATTGCGTTGTTGGCTTTCCCCGCCTTAATCAAAATGCCATCGGCAAAATCCAACAGTTTGCTCGGTAACTTACCCTCACAAAAGCTGATGATTTGATGGCGGAAGATAACGCCGATCCAAACAAACAGCACCAGCATGTACACTTGGAACAAGATCACGCCCATCGACATCACAGACGTTGGGTTGTAGTAGATCATGATCTTCCAAAACTCTAAAGGCTTGGTTAAATGGAAAATCAAAATTGCCAACCCAGCAATGATGCCAAATGGCGCAAGCCAAGCCATAGCTTTCATGATGCCGTTGTTTGCGGGATCACCTTCAATCACTTTGCGTTTTAAATAGATAGAAATCATCACCGCACCTGCTGACATCCCAGCAAGGAATAAGTAAATCGCGATGATCCAATCCCAGACTAACGAGTCAAAGTGGAATGCACTTTCGAAGCCGTTCATGATGACACCTCCCCTTTGCTATGCGGAATTTTGTACAGTTTAGGTTGCGTACCTAAATGCGATTTATCGCGATAGACAACATGGCTTTCGATAGCTTTGCTCACCTCGCTAGTTGGGTCATTCAAATCACCAAAGATGAGTGCTTTTGTTGGGCAAGATTCCACGCAAGCTGGCTGTTTACCTTGCGCTAGGTTGGTATCACGGCAGAAGTTACATTTATCCGCAGAGTGATCGACTGGATTAAAGAAGCGCACTTGGTAAGGGCAAGCGGCAAGGCAATAACCACATCCGACACATTTCTCTTTGTGCACATCCACGATGCCGGTCGCTTCATCTTTGTATGCAGCGCCTGTTGGACAAACGTACACACATGGTGGGTTATCACAGTGCTGACAGGATTCGCGAGTAAACTGGTATTCCACATCTGGAAATTCGCCAATCGGTTCACTGCGATGAATTTTAAGTCGCGTTACGCCTTCA
The DNA here is from genome assembly GCF_033344235.1 of Vibrio sp. Vb1554. Classification (NCBI taxonomy): domain Bacteria; kingdom Pseudomonadati; phylum Pseudomonadota; class Gammaproteobacteria; order Vibrionales; family Vibrionaceae; genus Vibrio; species Vibrio sp. Vb1554. The sequence continues at coordinate 60,925 of NZ_JAWPOJ010000013.1, forward strand.
GGGACTTTATTTACTTCGCGACAAGCATCGGTACAAGCGGTACAGCCAATACAGGCATTTTCATCATGAACCATACCCATGCGTTTCGCTTGTTCACTGTTGCTGGCATAGAGAGAGGAGCTAACAACGGAAGTGCCTGCAACGCCAGTAGTTAAAATCAACGCGCCGCTGCCGGCTAAAAAGTTTCTTCTCGAACATTTCATGCTATCTCTCCTCTTCTTTGGCAAGTTCAGGTTCGACGGCAAATTCAGAGTGACAATCCACACACTGCTTGATCAGTTGTTTTCTGTCGTACGACAACGCTTTGGTTTTCGCTGCGTGTACATCGTGGCAATTTGAACAAGTGAGGTTTTTGGCGTGCACATCGTGCGTCCAGTGGCTTTCTCTCAGCTGTGTCGGTGCGTGGCAATCCACACATTGGCCGTTGGCTTTAAGAATCATGCTTGGATCAAGGAACACTTTGTCGTGTACCTCTTTCGATTGCGCGGCAGAAAACTTAATCACATCAGGCGCACCTTCACGATGGTCGGGACCAATGTTGCTATGGCAATTGGTGCAATTAAGTTGCTTCCCTTGGCTGAGTAGAGCTTGCGGGTCATGCGAAAGGTTCAGAGTCTCTTTTGCATCCTTATGACATTGCAGACACTTGTAGTCACGGTCACGGATCAACTCGACTTGATGACGCTCAGCTTGAGCACCTTCAATCGGCTCTGAAGAAGTCGCATGGGCGGCGATGGAGAAACCATAGATGGCAAAGACGAAGAGAAGTTTCAGCATTGTCTCTATGGTCAATTTTATATTGCCCATATTGTTCTTTCCTTAGCTCGATAATAATTGATAACTATTCTCAATTATTTATTTGAGCGACAATTAATTTCCTCTGAAGATATTTTTTAGATCTTCAAATGACATCAATTCTTATTTCGGAAAGCCACAACGCTGCTAATAAAAACGAATATGGAGATAACACTGTGAGCATAAAACACTGGATGAGCGCACCTATTGCGGTTGCGACCTTATTCGCCAGCCAATTATTTTTGGTTGACGCTCCGTTAGCGGCAGAAGAGAAAGATTTTATCGATCCTCGTAACGATGTCTTTGAACAGAACCACCCTGATCAATACCATTCTTGGAAAGCAACATCCGAAAGTGAGCACATTGAAGATGCTCTAAGTGAAGACCCAAACATGGTTATCCTGTGGGCAGGTTATGGCTTCGCGAAAGACTACAACAAAGCGCGCGGTCACTTTTACGCACTTGATGATGTTCGCCAAACCTTACGTACCGGCGCACCAACCGACGAGAAGTCCGGGCCTATGCCGATGGCGTGCTGGAGCTGTAAAAGCCCAGACGTTGCTCGCGTGATTGATGAACGTGGTGAAGACGGTTATTTCGAAGGTAAATGGGCACGCTTAGGCTCAGAAATCGTCAACCCTATCGGTTGTTCCGATTGCCACAACACAGGCTCTGAAGCCTTCAAGAAAGGCGAACCTGCGCTAGCACTGACTCGCCCATACGTCGAGCGTGCTTTTGATACTATTGGTAAAAACTTTGATGAACAGTCTCGCCTAGATAAGCAAGCATCGGTCTGCGCTCAATGTCACGTTGAATACTACTTCACCGGCCCAACTAAAGCGGTTAAATTCCCATGGGATATGGGCACCACCGTTAATGACATGGAGAAATACTACGACGCGTTGAATTTCAAAGATTGGACGCATGCCGTATCTAAAGCGCCGATGCTAAAAGCGCAACATCCAGGTTTCGAAACTTGGAGAGCGGGTATTCATGGTAAAAACAAAGTGGTGTGTGTGGACTGCCACATGCCTAAAGTGACCAAAGAAGACGGTACGGTGTACACAGACCACAAAGTGGGTAACCCATTTGATCGTTTTGAAGACACCTGTGCGCAATGCCATACCCAAACTAAAGAGCAGCTACAAGGCATCGTCTCGACTCGCAAAGCGCAAGTACTGAACATGAAGCTAACCGCCGAGAAGCAAATCGTAGCGGCACACTTTGAAGCAGGAGCAGCGTGGAAAGCAGGTGCAACAGAAGCAGAGATGGAACCTATCCTACAAGATATTCGCCATGCACAATGGCGTTGGGACTACGCGATTGCTTCTCACGGTGTTCACATGCATGCTCCTGAGGTAGCACTTGAAGTACTAGGTACTGCAGTTGACCGCGCTGCTGACGCCCGTACCAAATTGGTTCGTTTACTGGCAACCAAAGGCATTACTGACCCTGTTCAAATTCCAGATATCTCGACCAAGGCGAAAGCACAACAAGCACTGGGCATGGATATGGATAAGATGAACGCAGACAAGAAACACTTCCTAGAAACAGTAGCGCCAGAGTGGGATAAAGCAGCAGCTGAACGCGAAGCCACGTATTAGTCTAACTGGCAACGGTTAACTTATAGATACAACAAGGGGCGTACTGAACGCCCCTTTTCTTTCTTTATTATCTTTATCTCTTCATCCTGATTCTATCGAGAGACAAAAATCGAATGTACTAGCGACGAGGAAGCCTAGGTCTAGGTTGAATATTTGGACGTGCTTTAGGTATCTGCACATTTGGACGAGCAACTGGACGCTGGATCTTCGTTTCCGGTAATGCTTTTCTTTGTTGAACCTTTTCTTTCACCGCCTTGCCTTGTAAAGTCGCTGGTTCAATATGCTCCGGACGATTCTCCCATTGGGTTCGAATCTCTTGCTTTTGCTCGTCAGGCAGTGATTGCCAATGATCGTCAAGTTGGCGTTTCATGTTATCGATATTGGCGGACATATCGTCGTCTTTCCAATCTTCGATTTTGTCTTTGATGGATTGCTGTTGGTCTTCATCTAAACCATTCCACCACTCTTCCAGTTTCTCTTTGTATTCATCGTCGTTATCGCAACAGCCCGGATAGTAATAAATCCAGTAGTCGTCATGATCGTACCACCACGGGTCGTAGTAACCCGATGAATAATAAACCGTAGAGGAAGAGCCAGAATGATCGGAAGAGCTACAACCCGCCAGCACAGAGCCGCACAGCAAAACCAATATGCTTAGTGCTTTATTTTTCATTCGTTGCCCACCTTTCCCTCTATTGCTTGTTAAATTGTACGCTTACAACAGCTCTTTTGCTTTGTTAATAGAGTTAATGATTTGCACCCTATCTAAATTTGGATCATTAGAATCTAATAATAGTACCCAGGCATCAATCGCTTCCTGAAATCGGAATGACAGAAAATGATCATTTGCGATCAAAGACAAAGCGGCTTCATTGTGCGGTTCTATCTGCAAAGCTTGCTCCAAAAGCAAGCTAACTTCTTGCGTCATTGATTGCTGGTGAATGTAGTACAAGGTCGTCGCTTTTGCGGCAAGTTGCGTGGCACTGACTGGCTCAGTCAGTTGGATCGCGTAATCAAAACAAATCAGCGCGCCATCAAATTCCCCCTCTAGCAGGTAGCCCTGCCCGAGTTGGAACCACAATTCAGCGTTGTTCGGATCTTCACGCAACTGGTCTTGAATCTCTTTCATGATGTCACGAGCAGTCATCATTCGTGACATTTCCGCTTGTATTGGTTTAGGCGGAGTTTGATGCAGCAATAAGAAACTGGCACTCGTCACGACAAGTACTAACAGGCAAAAGCCAAACCATTGAGCAGGTTTAACTTTTGATGCACTCAGTGATAAGAGTACGATAAACAGCCCCATCAGAGTGATGGCAGCGAAAAACCAAACAGACATAACACGTCCTGTAAACAAAGATAACGTCAGTGTACGCATTTCTTACTTTAAATGCGTTGATACAGATACAAAAAAGCCGAGCAACTAAGGCTCGGCTTTTCATATCAGGATAACGATGTAAGATTACTCTTCGTTACCTTCCTCTGCATCATCAGCAGCTGGAGCGTCTTGCTGCGTATTTTCGTCTGTTGACTCTAACGCTTCTGCATCTTCATCAGCAGGCAGCTCTTCATCATCAACTTCTTCAATACGTTGCAAACCAACAACTGATTCATCTTCCGCAGTACGGATAAGCGTTACACCTTGTGTGTTACGACCAACTTGGCTAACTTCACCCACACGAGTACGTACTAACGTGCCAGCGTCGGTGATCATCATCATTTCATCACCTTCAACAACCTGGATAGCACCAACTACCGGGCCATTTCGCTCAGAAACTTTGATAGAAACTACACCTTGAGTGCCACGACCTTTTGTCGGGTACTCGCTAAGTGCTGTGCGTTTACCATAACCGTTTTCTGTAACCGTTAGGATGTCGCCTTCGTGCGAAGGAACAATAAGTGATACAACTTGGTCATTTTCAGCCAGTTTCATACCACGAACACCAGAGGCGGTACGACCCATAGGACGAACACCTTTAAACTTGATCTCTGGCTGACCATTCTCATCAAGAACTGGTTTACCATTTTCATCAAGTACTGGAATCTCTTCTGCTTCTTTAAAGCGAACCACTTTACCCGCTTTAGAGAACAGCATGATTTCATTTTCGCCGTTAGTGATATCCACACCGATTAACGAATCGTCTTCACGTAGGTTCACAGCGATTAGGCCGTTTGAACGTACGTTTGCAAACTGGTTCAACGGCGTTTTCTTAACCGTACCGTCACCTGTTGCCATGAAGATGAATTTGTCTTCAGAGAATTCATCAACACGTAGAATCGCGGTAATGCGCTCACCTTCTTCGAGTGGAAGGATGTTCACAATTGGCTTACCACGCGCAGTACGGCTCGCTAGAGGCAATTGGTAAACTTTCAGGCGGTATGTCTTACCACGAGTAGAGAAACACAAGATGTTATCGTGGGTATTCGCCACTAGAAGACGCTCGATATGGTCTTCATCTTTCATCTTAGTCGCACTCTTACCTTTACCACCACGGCGCTGTGACTCGTAGTCGCTCAGTACTTGGTACTTAACGTAACCACCGTGAGATAGAGTAACTACAACGTCTTCACGTGCGATCAGCTCTTCCATGTCAATATCATGGCTCGCAGCTGTGATTTCTGTACGACGAGCGTCACCAAAGCCGTCACGAACCGCTTCAAGTTCTTCACGGATAACTTCCATCAAACGCTCAGTGCTCGCAAGGATATGCATGAGTTCAGCGATTTCTTCTAGAAGTGTTTTGTATTCGCCTAGAATCTTCTCGTGTTCTAGACCTGTTAGTTTATGTAAACGTAGATCTAGGATAGCTTGTGCTTGTTGCTCAGTCAGGAAGTACTGACCATCACGAATACCATATTCAGGCTCTAGCCATTCAGGGCGCGCAGCATCTGTACCAGCACGCTCTAGCATTGCTGAAACGTTGCCTAAATCCCAACCACGAGCGATAAGACCCGCTTTTGCTTCAGCCGGTGTAGGTGCCTTACGGATAAGCTCAATGATTTCATCAATGTTAGCAAGCGCTAGAGCTAAACCTTCAAGGATATGAGCACGTTCACGCGCTTTACGCAGTTCGAAGATAGTACGACGTGTCACAACTTCACGACGGTGATCAACGAAGCACTTCAACATATCTTTTAGGTTGAATAGCTGTGGCTGGCCATTGTTTAGGGCCACCATGTTGATACCGAAAGTGGTTTGCAGCTGAGTCTGAGCGTAAAGGTTGTTTAGAACTACTTCGCCCACAGCATCGCGCTTACACTCAATAACAATGCGCATACCGTCTTTATCTGACTCGTCGCGCAGTGCACTGATGCCTTCTACTTTCTTATCTTTAACTAGCTCAGCGATCTTTTCGATCAAGCGAGCTTTGTTTACCTGGTAAGGAATTTCAGTGACGATAATGGTCTCTTTACCATTCTTCTCCACTTCGATGTCCGCTTTCGAACGCATGTAGATTTTGCCACGACCTGTTTTGTACGCGTCTACAATGCCTTTACGACCGCTGATAAGCGCCGCCGTTGGGAAATCAGGACCAGGAATGTAATCCATTAGTTCATCAATAGTGATTTCTTCATTATTGATGTATGCAAGACAGCCATCAATCACTTCGCCAAGGTTATGAGGCGGGATGTTGGTTGCCATACCTACTGCGATACCAGAAGCACCGTTAACCAATAGGTTTGGAATTTTAGTTGGAAGAACCGCTGGGATCTGCTCAGTACCGTCGTAGTTTGGTACGTAGTCTACGGTTTCTTTGTCTAGGTCAGCCAATAGTTCATGGGCAATTTTTGCCATTCGAACTTCGGTGTAACGCATTGCCGCAGCAGAGTCGCCATCGATCGAGCCAAAGTTACCTTGACCATCGACCAGCATGTAACGAAGCGAGAACGGCTGAGCCATACGTACGATTGTGTCGTACACAGCACTATCACCATGTGGGTGATATTTACCGATTACGTCGCCGACAACACGGGCTGATTTTTTATATGGTTTGTTCCAATCGTTGCCTAGTACGTTCATCGCGAATAAAACGCGGCGGTGTACTGGTTTTAGGCCATCACGCACATCTGGAAGAGCACGACCCACGATGACTGACATCGCATAGTCTAGGTATGAACCTCTAAGCTCATCTTCAATGTTTACGGGCGTGATCTCTTTAGCTAAATCGCTCATAGAGCCATTATCCCTCTATTATCTGATCGTAATTACGATACGTGTAAGGTGCAAAAATATAACACACAATTCATCACTTCGGCATCACTTTCCCTCTCCTTTTATCAGGTTGTGAGCTTGGTTATGAATCAAATGTCGAGAATTTGCACACTCATCCCATATCTTTCTGATTAGTGGTTATATTTCGGTCAATATTGAGCAAAATCGGACCCTTTACGCGGAAAAGCGAGGTAAATTCCTTTAACCACACAACGCGAAAATGCAGGTTTTAGAGTTATTATCACTGGCACCAGTTCAAGGATGAACCAAAAACAATAGTTAGCGCTTTACAAATTACAGGCACCTGTCTCGATTGCCGCGCCAGTGAACTCTGTCATTGTCCCTTAACTAAGCACATCGAGGTTGTTTGGGTGTAAAACGTTGGAGTATACTGGCGCCCTCTAAAGGACTCAGATTGAATGCAATAAAACCAATTATGACTAAAGCACAAAACGTCGACCCAAGTGAAATTAAGAAATTCGAGGACATGGCTTCTCGATGGTGGGATTTAGAAGGCGAGTTTAAGCCGCTTCATCAAATTAACCCACTTCGTTTGAACTATGTACTTGAAAAAGCAAATGGCTTGTTTGGCAAGCGAACACTTGATGTCGGCTGTGGTGGTGGCATTCTTGCTGAAAGCATGGCAAAAGAAGGCGCTATTGTGACGGGGCTTGATATGGGTAAAGAACCATTAGAAGTCGCGCGACTACATGCATTAGAAACAGGCACTCAACTGACCTACATTCAGAGCACAATAGAAGACCACGCTATAGAAAACGCAGGAACTTACGATGTCGTGACTTGTATGGAGATGCTTGAACACGTTCCAGATCCTCTCTCCGTTATCCGCTCTTGTGCTGCGCTAGTCAAACCCGGTGGTCACGTGTTTTTCTCAACTTTGAACCGAAACATTAAGTCGTACTTATTTGCTATTGTCGGTGCTGAGAAGCTTCTTAAGATTGTTCCTGAAGGCACTCATGAGCACGATAAGTTTATCAAGCCAGCCGAAATGATGAAGATGATAGACCAAACTGACCTGACGGAAATGGGCATTACTGGGCTTCATTACAACCCTCTAAATGATAGCTACAAACTCGGTCGTAATGTAGATGTAAACTACATCGTTCATACTAAAAAATACTGAACGCTATTAAGTTAAAAAATGAGTTTTGTGATTGACATTTTTTAAAGAAAATGAATCGGAAGCGGTAGCACAAAGTTGCCGCTTTTTTTGTCTTTTTATGGCTAAAATTCGTGCTCTAGATTCCATTTTGACCAAGCCATTTTTCGTAGATAAAAACGGCCAAAGATCAAGGAAAATATTTTTGCATGCGGTTATTTCTAAACCGATCTCGAAACCGTACTTTTAACCATTCAAGTCTGCCCTTTTCTCATCGGTTAGTGTTCACTTACTGATTTTTTTCATTTTGTCAGTTATCCACAAGTCATCCCCGATCTGTACCTTGAAAACTCAGGGTAATAGCACTATCTTGTAACCCGCAAACAAATGAACCCCTATATGTTGTGTTTAAGCGACAATATATAGATAGACTTTGATCACAAAGCCGCCGCAAGCTTTACTCATATTGCACATAAACAAACAAAAATACGGCTTTTATCAGTTTTCTTAGGGAAATAAAGCAGAATGAACCAACAACTTACCGTCACCAAGCGTGATGGCCGTAAAGAAAGTATCGATCTGGATAAAATCCACCGCGTTATCACTTGGGCTGCAGAAGGTCTAGATAATGTTTCGGTTTCTCAAGTAGAACTTCGCGCTCACATCCAGTTTTACGACGGCATCACAACGACAGATATTCACGAGACAATCATCAAGTCTGCGGCAGACCTGATCTCTGAAGAGACTCCGGATTACCAATACCTAGCTGCTCGCCTAGCGGTATTCCATCTGCGTAAAAAAGCGTATGGCCAATACGAGCCACCAACGCTTTATGATCACGTGTCTCGCCTCGTCGATATGGGTAAGTACGATCAACATATTCTAGAAGACTACACAAAAGCAGAACTCGACGAACTTGATGCGTACCTCGACCATAAACGCGACCTAAATTTCTCATACGCGGCAGTTAAGCAGCTAGAGGGTAAGTACTTCGTACAGAACCGTGTTACGGGCCAAATTTACGAAAGTGCTCAGTTCTTATACATCCTTGTAGCAGCGTGCTTATTTGCGAAATATCCAAAAGCGACACGTCTTGATTACATCAAACGTTTCTACGATGCGACATCGACATTTAAGATTTCTCTACCTACGCCAATTATGTCTGGCGTGCGTACCCCTACTCGCCAGTTCAGCTCATGTGTTCTGATCGAGTGTGGCGACAGTCTTGATTCTATTAACGCAACAGCAAGCTCAATTGTTCGTTACGTATCTCAGCGCGCTGGTATTGGTATCAACGCAGGTCGTATCCGTGCATTAGGCTCAGAGATTCGCGGTGGTGAAGCATTCCACACTGGTTGTATTCCGTTCTACAAGTACTTCCAAACAGCAGTAAAATGTTGTTCACAAGGTGGTGTACGTGGTGGCGCAGCTACTGTGTTCTACCCAATGTGGCACGGTGAAGCACGCTCACTAATGGTACTTAAGAACAACCGTGGTGTTGAAGAAAACCGTGTTCGTCACATGGACTACGGTGTTCAGTTAAACAAACTGATGTACCAACGTTTAGTTGAAGGCGGCAATATTACGCTATTCTCACCATCTGATGTACCTGGTCTGTACGACGCATTCTTCGAAAACCAAGAAGAGTTTGAGCGTCTATACGTGAAGTACGAGAACGATCCTTCAATCAAGAAAGAAACGGTTAAAGCGATTGAAATGTTCACTCTGCTAATGCAAGAGCGTGCATCAACGGGTCGTATCTACATCCAGAACGTGGACCACTGTAATACTCACAGCCCATTTGATTCTGAAGTTGCTCCAGTTCGTCAGTCGAACCTATGTTTAGAAATCGCACTACCAACGAAACCATTAACTAACGTTGAAGATGACTCAGGCGAGATCGCACTGTGTACGCTTTCTGCATTCAACTTAGGTGCTATCAAGTCTCTAGATGATTTCGAAGAGCTATCCGATCTTGTTGTTCGTGCGTTAGATGCACTGCTTGATTACCAAGATTACCCTCTACCAGCGGCATACAAATCGACTATGAACCGTCGTACGCTAGGTGTTGGTGTGATTAACTTTGCTTACTACTTAGCGAAGAATGGCGTGAAATACTCTGACGGTAGCGCGAACGGCCTAACTCACCGTACGTTCGAAGCAATGCAGTACTACCTATTGAAAGCATCTGTAGCACTGGCGAAAGAACAAGGTAAGTGCCCTTCATTCGACGAGACGAACTACGCGAAAGGCTTACTGCCGATTGATACGTATAAGAAAGATATCGACCTAATTTGTGACGAAGCGCTGCACTACGACTGGGACAGCCTACGTAAAGAAATTATGGAGCACGGCCTACGTAACTCAACACTGACTGCGCTAATGCCTTCTGAGACTTCTTCTCAGATTTCAAACGCAACTAACGGTATTGAGCCACCACGTGGTTACGTTTCAGTAAAAGCTTCGAAAGACGGTATCCTGAAGCAAGTTGTACCAGAGTTCACAGAACTTAAAGACAGCTATGAACTGCTTTGGAATATCGGTTCGAACGACGGTTATCTACACCTTGTGGGTATTATGCAGAAGTTTGTTGACCAAGCTATCTCTGCTAATACTAACTACGACCCGTCACGTTACGAGACTGGCAAGGTTCCAATGAAGAAACTACTTCAAGACCTGCTAACAGCGTATAAGTTTGGTGTGAAAACGCTTTACTACCACAACACTCGTGATGGCGCGAAAGATGAACAGAAAGACGCTGTTCAACCACAAGATGACGATTGTGCTGGCGGCGGTTGTAAGATTTAATCTTCCCGTACCTAGCGAACCCGTAAAGACAGACTATCGATAACCTCCCCCTTACGGGGAGGTTTAAAAGGAATTGAGGCATTATGGCTTACAGTACTTTTAACCAAAAAAAGAATGACCAATTGAAGGAACCAATGTTCCTAGGTCAATCAGTAAACGTTGCACGTTACGACCAACAAAAGTTTGAGATTTTCGAAAAACTTATCGAGAAACAACTTTCTTTCTTCTGGCGTCCAGAAGAAGTAGACGTATCTAGCGACCGTATCGATTACAACAAACTGCCAGATCACGAGAAGCACATCTTCATCTCTAACTTGAAGTACCAAACGCTTCTTGACTCTATCCAAGGCCGCAGCCCTAACGTGGCACTGCTGCCGCTTGTGTCTCTACCAGAACTAGAGACTTGGATTGAGACTTGGTCTTTCTCTGAAACGATTCACTCTCGTTCTTACACACACATTATTCGTAACATCGTGAACGATCCTGCTGTAGTGTTTGATGATATCGTTGAGAACGAGCACATTCTGAAGCGTGCAAAAGACATCGCGCACTACTACGACGATTTGATTCAAGCGACGAATGATTACCATCGCTACGGTGAAGGTGAGCATGTCCTTAACGGTGAAACGGTTAAGGTTAGTCTGTACGATCTTAAGAAGAAGCTGTACATCTGTTTGATGTCTGTTAACGCACTAGAAGCTATTCGTTTTTACGTCAGTTTCGCATGTTCTTTCGCTTTCGCAGAACGCGAACTAATGGAAGGTAACGCGAAAATCATCAAGCTGATCGCTCGTGACGAAGCACTTCACTTAAACGGCACGCAGCACATGATCAACCTGCTACGTAACGGTCAAGATGACTTCACTTTCATGCAAATCGCAGAAGAGGCAAAACAGGACTGTTTTGACCTATTCAAAGAAGCGGCTGAGCAAGAAAAAGAGTGGGCAGAGTATCTATTCAAAGATGGCTCTATGATCGGTCTAAACAAAGACATCCTAAGCCAATACGTTGAATACATCACAAATATTCGTATGCAAGCGGTAGGTCTACCAGCAGCGTATCCAAAAGCAACAACCAACCCAATTCCATGGATTAACGCTTGGTTGTCTTCAGATAACGTTCAAGTTGCGCCTCAAGAAGCAGAAATCTCTTCTTACCTTGTGGGTCAAATTGACAATGAAGTTCGCGCAGATGACTTCGAAGGATTCGAGCTGTAATGGCAACACTCAAAATCAACAAACTGATCAGCATTGAATCCAACCCTTCCAATACGATTTTGGAAACAATGGAGCAAGCTGGCCTATTACCAGAATACAACTGCCGTGATGGGCACTGCGGCGCCTGTCGCTGCAAATTGGAGTCTGGTGAAGTGGAGTATGTTGGTTTTGCCATGGCTTACACACAAAGTGATGAAATATTACCTTGTATCTGTAAAGCAAAATCAGATTTGTCACTTAGCGGCGTTAACTACGCGATGAAAGAAAAGCAGCGCGCATAACGTTGACTCGACGGTATAAAATGCAAAAGCCAAGGTAATCACCTTGGCTTTTTTGTCTCTGTTTTTTGTCTCTCAGACTACTGTAGAGAGCTTTGGTTATAAAGCACTGCTCGGGAGGTGCATCTCTTTAACTTTCTCTAAAAATGCATAATGCGCAAACATCGGTTTACGTTCTAGGTAGCGACGCAACAAGTCTAGTGCTGCCGTGCTGATCACTTTAACTTGATCACTGCGCTGATACTTTTTCGAGAGTTTATATAACGCTCCCCACTCGCCTGACGGTGTCGATAAAGCGACGGAAAAAACGCCCTCTTCAATATGGCCAGTGACGAGTGATAAATCCGTCCCACACTTCTCTCGCGTAGCACCAGCCAGAGCAAACGTTTCTGCTAATGGATCTCCGCTGTTGCCCATCGCCTGAGTCAGGCTCGGTAGTACCCAACCATGCCCTAGTTGCTTTTCAGCGTTTTCATCACTGTTTAGCCAGTACGTTAAGTATCCCCTGCTACTTTTTTCGGAGGTCGACACTGTTAGTCCTTTATCGACCAACAACTGGCCGACATTTTCAACCATAGGTAAGTCAATACTAACGGTATTACTCTCAAGGTGTTTATTAATTATCTGTACTAGTTTCAAACGCTGTTCAAGCTGATCTGAAGGACCAAAAAGTTTCACTTCAATAAAAGGCAAGTAAGAGCGATACCCTAGCTCATAGCCTTGAGGAAGTTTTAGCTGATCTAGCTTATCTGAAATACCGGATTCAGACAGACCAAACGTGTAGATTCGGCTACAACATGAACCTTGCACATCGGGAAACACTCTTCTCAGATCGGGAAGAATTTGCGTCTCTGCCATGAGCTTAAATTCACTTGGTACACCCGGTGTGAAATAAAAAATGGCATCATTAATCAGCATTTTGAAACCGCAAGCAGTGCCTATCGGGTTGTCCAATATCTCTGCCGTTTCTGGCAGCATTGCTTGCTTTAAATTACTGTCCGGCATAGGGATGCCACGTCGAGCATACAAACTTTCTAGATGCTGCAACCACTCTTTGAATAGCACCAGTTTACAATCGGCGGCTCTCGCGGCGGCGGCGGCACTCATGTCATCCGTTGTAGGGCCTAAACCACCATTAACAATAACCACATCGTTGTTAAAGCTGAGCATTAAAAACTCTTCAACCAAACTCGATAGGCTATCACCAACCGTTGAGCGCTTTGTTAAGCCAAATCCATGTTGATAAAACAGGCTAGACAACCATGCCGCATTAGTATCAACAATATCACCGTGGAGGACTTCCTCACCAGTACTAAGCATTGCTATTTTCACAACTGACTCCTGAACGTAAGCACAATCCTATTTTCGTTATAGCGCTTATTTTTCTTTTTATTTGGACAAATCTCGCCGAGGTTTGTTGGGACTAAATAAGGGTCAAGTGTTTAAATGATTGATGTTTTGAGGGATAATTACGAGCCCGAACATACACCATTAACTCGGAGACCTTTGTGTCAAAATCATCCATGTTCAAGACGACTCTAACAGGCCTTTGCTTGGCTTCGTCAGCGCTTGCGCAAGCAAGTCACTATGACCTAAGCCGTCATACAGAGTTTTCTTACACACCTGATTGCTTGTCAGGTTACTGCGAAACGACGACTCTGTACACCTTCGAGGCTCAAAATCGCGGTGTTATGTATGAACAGAATAATGATGATTCGCTAAACCTTGACGCAGGGCTTCAGCCTAAACATCTCATCATCCCTCAAGATAAAGACTGGGATTATCTGATGGGTCAAACCTACACCATTCTAGGTCTCAGTATCGCGACCGTAGGCATGATGACTTTTCTTCCAGAAAGTATCACCAAATGGGACGAAGAAGACCGAGACATGAGTAAGTTGGGGCAAAAGTGGAAAGATAATGTCTCTGACGGCCCCGTTTGGGATCGCGATGAACATGTCCTCAACTACATCATGCACCCATATTTTGGCGGCGTTTACTACACGGCAGCACGTCACGCTGGCTATAATGAATTTCAGTCGTTTTTGTACTCCGCAACGATGTCGACGTTCTTTTGGGAGTATGGCGTGGAGGCGTTCGCAGAAGTACCATCTTGGCAGGATATTTTTATCACACCATTCTTTGGTGCTGTTGTTGGTGAAATGATGTTAACGGCTGAGCAAGACATTATTGCAAACGGCGGCGAAGTTATGGGCTCTGAAACCGCAGGTGATGTTTCGCTCTTCTTCTTAAACCCTGTTGGACATATTCATTATTGGGTAACTGATGCATGGGGCGGTAGTGCAGAACTACAATTCAATTCATCACCTTGGTTTGGAAACCAAGATGTTGCAAAATTCGCCATGGACGCAGGCGCAAACTATGACAGTCAATTTTATGGTGTCGAGTTAAAAGTAACCTTCTAATCCTAAGTTGATACTCGGTAAAAAGCAGCCTTACGATGGCTGCTTTTTTGTGCTCTGAACATTGTTTTAATTATTTGCATCACGAATTAGTGTTAAAAATTGACTTTCATCAAACATTACCCGCCCTTAGCACCTACACTAAATAAAAGGATTTATTCCAATAACTTAAGTAGCACGTTTATTCGTACTGCGTCCAAACCTTGATTCCAGGAGGGGACATTATGAACACCGTATTTATTGTTAATTTTGTCGGACAAGCGTCACCCGCCACGATTAAAGAGCTCGCTGCAATCACACACGAAAACGGCGGGAAATGGCTGATCAGCAAAGTAAACTTTATCGAAGACCAAGTTGCAGGTGTCATCAAAGTAGAGCTTCCAAGAGAAAATGCCGACATCGTTAAACAGGCGTTCTCTTCTTGTCAGACTCTTGTTGTTAGGTTCGTCGACTCTGAACCTCATTCATATCGTGAAGACACTATCTTCCAACTTCGTTTAGATGCCAACGATAGAGCGGGTATTGTGAATGAAATTACTCACGTTCTCGATAATCAAGGTATCTCAATTTTAGATATGGATTGTCAGCGTGTATTCATTGCTGGAGGCGGAGGGGTAAGCTCTAGCTTATTCAGCGCTAAAATGGCGATAAAACTACCTAGCGAGCTAGAAATTGAAGACATAGCCAATGAGTTAGAATCTCTGAGTGAAGACACTCGTGTAATTGTAGAAAGCTAACTGCATACCTTTAACGCTTCCCCAATAAAAAGAGCAGCAATTCAGCTGCTCTTTGTCGTTCTAATACTCAATACGTTTTATTTCACTGACCACTGAGACAGTGAACGTTTGAAATCAGAGTAGTCAAATTCATTCAGTTTTTGAATGTCACCATTCGAGCGTTCACAGTAGACCGACGGCATACGTAGACCGTTAAACCAGTTTAGTTTCACCATGGTGTAACCGGCACTATCTAGAATATGCAGACGCTGTCCTATCTCTAGAGGCTGTTCGAAGTTCGCCACGCAGAACTGGTCACCAGCCAAACAAGAGCACGAGCCGATCACATACTCATGTTCACCATTTTCAGATGCTTCAAGGATTGACGCTGGCTCATTGTAGATCAACGTATCTAAGCGGTGAGCTTCTGTGGCCGAATCGACAATCGCCGTCTTCTTTACGTTCTCTACAATATCAACCACTGTTACAACGAGATCAGTGGTCTTAGTAATTATCGCTTCACCCGGCTCTAAATACATTTGTACGCCGTGTTTCTCTGAGAACGCTTTAAGTGCTAACCCCAACTTCTCGATATCGTACCCCGGCCATGTGAAGAACACGCCGCCACCCATGCTTACCCAGTCCAGCTTATCTAGGTACTCGCCAAACTGAGCTGAAATAGCATCGAGTAAGCCGATAAACGCATCCACGTCTTTGTTCTCACAGTTCATGTGGAACATTACGCCATCAATACCATCAAAAATTTCCGGTTTGATGTGATCAGCCTGAACCCCAAGACGAGAGAATTGACGCGCTGGGTTTGCTAAGTCTTGCCCTGCATAGCTCACACCTGGGTTTAGGCGCAAGCCAATCGATGCTTTACCTTCGACAATATGACGATAAGCCGCTAGCTGTGACTGAGAGTTAAAGATCATCTTGTCACAGATGTCCGCCACATCGCGAACGTCATCTTCGCTGTAACCCACACTGTATGCGTGTGTCTCACCACCGAACGTTTCGTAGCCAAGCTTCACTTCAAACGGGCCAGAACTTGTTGTTCCGTCTAGGTAAGGCTTGATGATGTCGAATACACCCCATGTTGAGAAGCACTTCAGTGCTAATACAAGC
Source organism: Vibrio sp. Vb1554 (assembly GCF_033344235.1). Classification (NCBI taxonomy): domain Bacteria; kingdom Pseudomonadati; phylum Pseudomonadota; class Gammaproteobacteria; order Vibrionales; family Vibrionaceae; genus Vibrio; species Vibrio sp. Vb1554. Next base: position 77,227 of record NZ_JAWPOJ010000013.1, read on the forward strand.
TTCACACCAGAGATGTCTTTTAGCTGTTTTGCTTTCTCTAGATTCTCAATCAGCTTGTCTTCATTGATCATGAAGTATGGCGTTTTTAGTTCGTTTTGTTGCATTTTGATACCTTACGTCCCTTCGCCTTAGCAAAGACACTATAAAATCGAACAAAGCCGACGCAAGTGCATCGGCTTAAACGTACAAATAAGAGTCGCTAAATTCTTACTTCAATTTATGGATAACAGGTTGTCCTGGCTCCAGTTCTTGAACATGCCAATCTAGACCAATAGATGGCATGGTTTCTAGGAATGGGTCAGGATCTAGCTGCTCCATGTTGAACACGCCTTTGTCTGCCCATTTGCCACGGAAGAACTGCAAAGCAGCAGTGATCGCAGGTACGCCAGTGGTGTATGAGATAGCTTGGTGTTCAACATCTTCGTATGCGACTTCGTGATCAGCGTTGTTGTAAATAAATACACTGCGCTCTTTACCATCTTTCTTACCTTGAACCCAAGTACCGATACACGTTAGGCCAGTGTAGCCTGGCGCGAGTGATGTTGGATCTGGTAGTAGTGCTTTTAGCACGTGCAAAGGTTGAACAACCGTACCGTCGTGAAGCGTTAGTGGATCTGGGCTGAGTAGACCGATGTCGCGCATCACATTGAAGTAGTTTAGGTAACGGTCACCAAAGCCCATCCAGAATTCGATGCGTTTCGCCGGGATGAACTCTTGCATAGATCGAACTTCGTCGTGCGCCATTGAGTACACTTTGTGTGAACCACAATTCGGGAATTCAAACTCAAGCATACGTGAGTGACAAGGTACTTGTTTCCACTCGCCGTTTTCCCAGTAGAACGAATCGCCTTGAATCTCAAGCATGTTCGTTTCTGGATCAAAGTTAGTTGCGAACTTCTTACCGTGGTCGCCTGCGTTTACATCCATTACGTCGATAGTATCGATTTCATCGAACAGATGCTTCACTGCGTATGCGGCAAACACCGATACTACGCCCGGATCGAAACCAGCACCAAGAATACCTGTAATGCCCGCTTCTTCAAACTTCTCACGGTAACCCCACTGCCAATCGTAAGCTTGAGGTACTTGTTGGCCTTCAGAGCACAAATCAACCGCAACAGATGTATCAAGGTATGACACTTTAGCTTGGTAACATGCTTCCATAATAGACATGTTCACCCAAGGAGGACCTGCGTTGATCACTAAGTCAGGTTGTACTTCTTTAATTAAAGCAACTAAAGAATCTACGTCGTCCGCGTTTACCGCTCGCGCTTCTAATTTCTTAGTTGAATCTTTCAGATTGTTTTTCTTCTGAATCGATTCGATGATTTTCTCACACTTACCTACGGTACGTGATGCGATTGTGATATCACCCAGAACGTCGTTGTTTTGTGCTGCTTTATGTGCAACTACCCAGCCAACGCCGCCTGCACCAATCTGTAGAATTGCCATAGTTTTCCGTTACCTTTGTTAAACTAGCTCTGCCGCTAGCGTATTGATTTTTGAGAGCAAAGATTCAAAGTCCGCCGTCGTCAGACACGGGTTCAAAATCGTAAATTTCAATGCAGTTTTATCGTCGACAATGGTTTCACCCAATACCGCGATACCGCGTGTTAACGCTTCTAAGCGCAACGTTTTGTTCAGTTCATCAAGATCCGCTGATTCATGTGTCGCTCGGAACAGAACCGTAGATAGTGATGGTTCAGCCAACAACTCAAAGTGTTTGTTATCTCGAATCATGTCCGCCACTTCAAGCGTCTGTTCAAGCAAATGATCATACATATCGCCTAGTGCTTTTGGCCCTACGCTTTGCATCGTCATAAACACTTTGAGCGCATCAAAACGCTTAGTTGTCGCAATAGACTTATCCACCAAGTTCGGTAGTTCGTCGTGTTCGCGGTTCAAGTAGTCTGCATGGTGAAGCAGGAATTTAAAGTTAGACTTGTCGTTTACCAATAGCGCACCACAACTGATGGTTTGGTAAAACAGCTTATGGAAGTCTACGCTGATGGAATGTGCACGCTCACAACCTTTCAGACGTGTTTTTTGGCTACTTAGAATCAGAGCTCCACCGTATGCACCGTCGACGTGCATCCACATGTCATGTTTCGCTGCCATATCGGCGATAAAGTCTAAGTCATCAATAGCACCGTGATCCGTTGTACCCGCTGTGCCAACAATGGCAAATGGGATTAAACCTTCTGCTTTGGCCTGATTGAGAACTTCGTCTAACTTAGTGACATCCATCGTTCCATCGGCATTAGCATCGACGGTCATGACCGCTTTTTCACCCAATCCCATCCAAGACGCTGATTTTTGAACCGTGAAGTGGGATTTTTTCGAACATACAATACGTAGCTTGTCTGCGTATTCAGGAAGGCCAAGCTTTTGAATTGAGTGTGCACTGAGTTTGTCAGCAATCCAATCTCGCGCAAGCATCAAACCCATTTGGTTACTTTGCGTGCCGCCGCTCGTGAAGATACCGTCCGCTTTTTCACCTAACTCATATTTATCGCATAGCCAGTTCACAACTTTCTGTTCAACATAAGTCGCTGATGAAGCTTGATCCCATGAGTCCATCGACTGGTTCAAAGCCGCAATCATTGCCTCTGCCGCAATCGCTGGCATCAACGGTGGAGTATGCAGGTGAGCAATACAATCTGGATGTTGAGTAAAAATTGCGTTTTTCGCGACCAGATCAGCAGCATCGTCGATAACGGATTTAAGAGGCGCATTTCCATTATCAAGATCAACGTCGTGAATCGCTGCTTCCAATGCTTTTGGATCCACACCTGAATACGGTGCAGTCACTTGTTCAAACACTGACTTCATTGCCGTAGTAGTGTGATTCATCACCGAAGCAAATTCATTGCTGCCCATCTCTCCAGTGTGGATGAAATGCTTCTTCCATTCATCTTGTGGCTGAGTTTCGATGTGACTACCGCCAGCGGCTAAAATCGCGTCTTCAAATACACGTAAAGCAAAGTCGATTTGCTCAAACGAGATGATAAGAGGAGGAAGGAAACGAATTACTGCGCCTTCGCGTCCACCTTTCTCAACGATCAAGCCACGCTCGAGTGCTGCGCGTTGAATAGAAAGTGTGAGTTCACTATCCGCTTGAGGTTCACCAAATTTATTGAGCTCACCGTTTGGAGTTTTAATCTCCACGCCTAGCATCAAACCTTTGCCACGAACCTCTGCGATACAGTTCACACGCTTTTGAATACTTTCAAGGCCGTAGCGCAAGTACTGACCCGCAATATTGGCATGCTCAACAAGATTATCACGCTGGATAATTTCTAATGCTTTCGCACCAGAGACCATGGCTAGCTGGTTACCACGAAATGTACCTGTGTGCTCGCCCGGCTTCCATGTATCATGTTGCTTGTTGATAACCAATAGCGACATTGGTAATCCACCGCCAATTGCTTTTGATAAACACAGAATATCTGGAACAATGCCCGACTCTTCGAACGCGAAATTGTAGCCAGTTTTACCAACACCACACTGGATCTCATCGAAGATCAGTAAGATACCGTGTTCATCACAAATACGACGTAACTCTCGTAGCCAGAATGCTGGCGCAGGAACAACACCACCCTCACCTTGCACTGGCTCCACGATAATCGCGGCAGGCTTCATAATGCCTGACTCATCATCGTTTAAAAGACGATCGATATAGCGAATACTTGCTTTTGCACCTTCATCACCGCCAAGCCCAAAAGGACAACGCAGGTTGTATGGGAAAGGCATAAAGTGCACATCCGACATCAAACCAGTTCGACGAGCTTTGGTGCCTAAGTTACCCATCATCCCCATCGTACCATTAGTCATACCATGGTATGCGCCACGGAAGGCAAACATAGTGTTGCGACCGGTAGTCTGTTTCGCGAGCTTGATAGCAGCTTCAACCGCATCAGCTCCAGACGGGCCGCAAAATTGGATAACGCTGTTCTCGCTTAACTCTTGAGGAAGAAAAGACTTAACAGATTGAATAAACGTCGTTTTTGCTGATGTTGCAATATCTAGCGTCTGATATGGCAGTCCTGAATCTAATTGCTCTTTCAGAGCTTGGTTTATTTCAGGATGGTTATACCCCAAAGCTAGAGTGCCAGCCCCCGCAAGGCAGTCTAGAAAGATCTGTCCACGCGTATCTTCAACCAAGCACCCAAAGGCTTGTTTAATTGCGATCGGCAAACGACGTGGATAAGAACGTACTTCAGATTCATGCTCAGCCTGATCAATCAATACTTGATCTGGCGTTAAGTCATACGTTCCCTCAACGATAGGAACCTGAGACGAAAAAATGTTTGCGATATTGCTATCGACTTCAAAGGCAGTGCTCATACTACATAATCCCTTGAATTATAATAATTCTGTATCCTGTATTAATAATCATTAGAATGAAATTACAGGAGGTGTGAATACCCCTCCGCATTTGTCAGTGCATAAATGACAAATACAGATCATCCGCCACGATACTCGCGACTTTATATGTAAAAGGGATTAATCAAGGTTCTGTAATGCACCCGTTTTGTAAAACAGGACATTTCGGCAGTATGAAGCTGATTAGTGTGTGTTTATTCAAAGGTTTCAATGTTGGGTTTCCCATTAATATGCCGCGTTTACAGCATTAGTATCCCGTCTATCGACAAAAGGCTTTGCCGATACCTACCCTACGCAGTGTCACAATCAGCTTGAATGGTCACTACGCGTATCCCCCAGAGATCAAACGTTGTTAATTACGCTCCGAGATTGCGCGCGAATTTATCACAAAATAAAATCTTCTGGCAACGATTTTTCATATTAGTAACAGTGATGTAAATCACAACAAAACATACCCCATCGCAACTGTCGTGCTCATAGTCGTGAGCTATGCTTTTCTGCTTCTCTCAAACAGCTGTTATTTAAACAAATATTCTTGAGATATCATCACCTCATCCAACAGAGGTTTAAGGTTGTGCTGCTTAATCGTAAAACATTCCTTTCTATATCCGGAACATTTAAAAAGATAGCATTCTCGTCACAGCTTTGCCTGGATCAAGAGTGGTTATTCTCCACAAGTGATGGTTTAAACATAGACTAGTAGGAATGGCTAAGATGCTTTGCAATGGCAGAATGAACAATCACTTGAGTCAATGAGACAAAGGGTTCGTTACTTAACGAAGTCTGTGACAGAAAAGAAGTTTGAGATTTTCAAAAAAATACGAAAAAGGCCTAACATTTTCATGTTAGGCCTTAAATCTGGAGCGACACACGAGGTTCGAACTCGTGACCTCAACCTTGGCAAGGTTGCGCTCTACCAACTGAGCTAGTGTCGCATTTAATATGAGATGGTGCCCCGGGCCGGACTTGAACCGGCACAACGCGAACGTCGAGGGATTTTAAATCCCTTGTGTCTACCAATTCCACCACCAGGGCACACAAATATTCTTTGTGATGCCTTTACAGAAAAGTAAAACACCATCTGATATCGCCAATGCCATATCAATAAAATTTGGAGCGACACACGAGGTTCGAACTCGTGACCTCAACCTTGGCAAGGTTGCGCTCTACCAACTGAGCTAGTGTCGCATTTTTCTCGAAAGCCATTCGCTCTCAAAAGAATAATGGAGGCGCCTCCCGGAGTCGAACCGAGGTCCACGGATTTGCAATCCGCTGCATAGCCACTCTGCCAAGGCGCCTCATTTGTGAATAAAGCTAAGCTTTTTCACCACCCTTTCGAGCCGTGCTCTCTTGGGTACGGGATGCATTCTACGGATTCGAGCGATCGAGTCAACACTATTTTTATTTTTTTAAATCGTTTGACTAGAATTTGTGCGAAAGACGATGGATTGCTTAGTTTTAATACTAAAAATCGCTTAAATACACTTGTTTATCATAAAACTTTGGCTACGCCTTACGCTGCTGGCCGTGCGTTGCGTGCATTGAAGTATTAATAATCAGAAGACTCGCCTCTCTAAGACTCTCCAAGGACAAAAACAAGACTTAGATCACAAATAGAACTCTATCGAAGCAAAAGCTCCAGATACAAATTGCAAACATGGCCGTTAGCAAGCATTGAAAAGCGAGAGAAGCCAAAAAATGCTGTAGATTGTCTTAGATACAAAAAAGCAGGCTATTAAGCCTGCTTTCTAACATCAGAATTTAATGGTGCTCTTCATTCAACAGATCGTCTTTCGCAGCAGCCAAATATTGAATCATTGACCAATATGTCAAGAAAGTTGCCACATATAAGGCCGCAAAGCCTAGCCAAACCATCCATTCATCGTAACGCCATATCAACACCCATAAGGCGAACATTTGCGAAACAGTTTTTACTTTGCCAACCCAAGATACCGCAACACTCGCTCGCTTACCGATTTCAGCCATCCATTCTCGCAATGCTGAGATAATGATTTCTCGCGCAATCATCGTTACCGCAGGAATGGTCACCCAAATTGAATGATAATGTTCCGTGATTAGAATCAATGCCGTTGCCACTAGCACTTTATCAGCGACAGGATCAATAAACGCGCCAAAACGAGAAGTTTGGCCAAGTTTACGGGCCAACATGCCGTCAAGCCAGTCAGTAAAACCCGCTACCCAAAACACCATTGCTGCTGCAAACGGTGCCCATGAATAAGGTAGATAAAAGACAACCACAAAAACAGGGATTAGGAACAGTCTAAGAAGAGACAGAATGTTCGGGATATTCAAACGCATTTTATTATTCTCTTACACATTGCGGCTTAATGTTGCGCGATTTTCCTTATTGTTTCAATGCTTGGAAAATAATTTCTGCTAAAGAGTGACTTATTCCCGGTACTTTGGCGATTTCTTCGACACTTGCACGTTTAAGTTCTTGTAACCCACCCATGTACTTGAGTAACGCCTGACGTCGTTTAGGGCCGATTCCCTCAATCCCTTCGAGTGCACTCGTACGTCTGGTTTTACCTCGCTTAGCACGGTGCCCCGCTATAGCATGGTTATGGCTTTCATCACGAATATGTTGGATAAGATGCAGCGCAGGAGCATCGCTTGGTAAATGAAACTCTTCCCCATCGACTGTAATCAGCGTTTCTAAACCTGGTTTGCGAGTAACGCCTTTTGCAATACCAATCATGATAGGACGCTTTGGCCAATCCCCCCAGTACTGCGAAATGATGTCATGCGCACGATTTAACTGACCTTTACCGCCATCGATAAAGATGATGTCGGGAATTTTCTCTACGTCCAATTGCTTCGAATAACGGCGCTCCAACGCTTGTCCCATTGCTGCGTAATCATCACCACCGGTAATCCCAGTAATGTTGTAGCGACGATACTCTTGCTTAACGGGGCCTTCATTGTTGAACACCACACATGACGCAATCGTGCTTTCCCCCATCGTATGGGAGATATCAAAACATTCCATTCGAGCTATAGACTCCAAATTCAATGTTTCGCGAAGCGCATGAAAACGCTGATTAATCGTCATTTTGTGATTGATTTTGGTGGTAATCGCCGTTAGTGCATTCGTGTTCGAAAGCTTGAGATACCTTGCTCGAGAGCCAGTTGGCGACGTATGAAAATGAACCTTACGGCCTGCCACTTCACTTAACGCTTTCTGTATTGGCGCAATATCTTCTGCCAACTCTTGATTCAAAATAATACGAGAAGGAATTGTACGTGCTTCGTTATGGCTCAAATAGTATTGAGTCAGAAAACTATCGAACACTTCCTGCTGGCTTGTATTTTGTGGGATTTTCGGAAAATGGCTACGGCTACCAAGCACTTTGCCTTGGCGTATCATCAGGATATGGATACACGCGATACCATTCTCCTGAGCAAACCCGAGTACATCCATATCATCCATGCTGTCTTCTGAGACGTACTGCTGCTCTTGAACACGCCTAATCGCTTGGATTTGATCGCGAAATTTAGCGGCATCTTCAAAGCGCAATTGCTGACTGGCAACTTCCATTTTCTCGATCAGTTGTTTGAGTACTTGCTGATCTTTGCCTTGCAAAAACATTCGCACAAAGCCAACCAACTCTGCATATTCTTCATCAGAAATGATGGTATTAACGCATGGTCCTGCACAGCGACCAATTTGGTACATCAAACATGGGCGCGTTCGGTTAGAATAGACAGTGTCTTCACACTGGCGCACAGGAAATATCTTTTGCAGCAAATGCAATGTTTCTCTTACTGCACCAGAATCTGGGTAGGGGCCAAAATATTCACCTTTGCGCTTCTTGGCGCCACGGTGGATAGAAAGCCGTGGGTGCTTATGACCGCTAATAAAGATATAAGGGTAAGACTTATCATCTCGCAGCAACACATTGTATTTCGGCAAATACTGCTTGATGTAGTTATGCTCTAAGATCAGCGCTTCTGTCTCAGTGTGAGTCACCGTGACGTCTATTTTGGCGATATTACTGACAAGCGCGCGAGTTTTCTCACTGTCTACTTTTTTTCGAAAGTAGCTTGAAAGGCGCTTTTTAAGGTCTTTGGCTTTACCTACGTAGATTACAACAGCTTCGGCGTTGTACATTCTGTAAACGCCGGGCTGATGAGTTACTGTCTTGAGAAAGGAAGCCGAATCGAAAGGAGGATTCACGCTAAAGGGTCTCGGTGTCCAGCATTCCGTGGCGAATCGCTAAGTGAGTTAACTCAACGTCACCATTAATGTCCAATTTACTAAAGAGTCGGTACCGATAGCTGTTGACTGTCTTTGGACTTAAATTAAGTTGCTCAGAAATATCCGTTACCTTTTGGCCTTTGGTGATCATAAGCATGATCTGCAATTCACGCTCGGATAAGTCTTTAAAAGGGTTCTCAGAGGCTGGAGAAAATTGACTCAATGCCATCTGCTGCGCAATCTCTGGTGAGATGTAACGCTGACCACTATTAACTACACGAATCGCATTCACCATTTCGTCAGGGCCAGCACCTTTGGTTAAATAACCAGACGCACCTGCCTGCATCACCTTGGTTGGAAACGGGTTTTCTGTATGAACGGTAAGTACGATGATTTTCACATCAGGATTCACGCGAAGAATTTTTTTAGTGGCTTCCAAGCCACCAATTCCTGGCATGTTCATGTCCATTAAAACGACGTCAGCATGATTACTGCGACACCATTTTACTGCATCTTCACCGCTGTCAGCTTCTCCTGCTACGTTCATTCCACGGACGTCTTCAATAATACGTCGTATCCCTGTGCGAACCAGCTCGTGATCATCTACAAGGAAAACATTTATCAAACTTGTATCTCCACACTTTGTATTGGTTCTGCACCCACATAACCATTATTTGTTAAATGTGGATATCAGTATGACTGCCTATATACTAACGTAATCGACAAAAAATTGCTTTCTATGAATATGTGCTGAAACGCAAACTTTAGCAAGAACTTATTCATAAACCACTCTATTATTTTAGAGCGTGATGAGCAGAACCGAAATCTAAGAAAAGACAATTAACAACATTAAGTACAATAAATCAAGTAACTAGGTTTCATATTGCCCAGAGAAACACGCTATAACTTAAAATGACACTGTCCCTCTTGCACCAAAGACTAACTTATAATCACTAATTCCAGCAAAAATTTGAGACGCTTTCTTTACTGGTTATTTTTACAGTTCTTAGTGTTAAACTAACGTTCTTCAAGTTTTCTAAGGTTTCTCACATTTGAATATTCAACAAGGCTTCCTGCTAACTCGACAGGCACGAGACATCAAAGGTCAAACTCAAATCGAGCTGTGGCTTTCGACAGAAGCAGGTCCTACTCAGTTACTTATTAATGGTGAGAAGCCAGTATTTTTCATCGCTCAGAAACACTCAGAGCAAGCAAAGACACTCGCACGAGAAAAAAACATATTCGTCGACATCCGCCTTTTGGATCTCAAAACGTTTGAACATACGCCTCTTGCTGCCTGCTATACCAATGTAACCAGAGACGCTCTCGCACTCAAAGACACATTCGCTCAAAAAGATATCACTACGTATGAAAGTGATATTCGCCTCGCCGATCGCTACCTAATGGAACGTTTTATCAAAGGCAGTATCGAGTTTACAGGCAATGTGACTCGCACCAATGGCTACCAACGCGTCCAGAGCGCAAAATGCCGTGCGGGGCAATATGAGCCGAAGTTAAACGTTGTCTCGTTAGATCTAGAATGCTCTGAGAAAGGCATTCTTTACTCAATCGGATTAGACAGCATCATGGATTCCCGCGTTATCATGATCGGAGAACCAGAACCTTCGGAGACACCGATACAATGGGTTAAGGATGAAAAAGCGCTTCTAGAAGCACTCATCGTTTGGTTTAAACAATTCGACCCCGATGTCATTGTCGGTTGGAACGTCATTGATTTTGACTTTCGTCTGCTACACAAACGAGCAGAATGGCACAACATGAAGCTAATGCTTGGTAGAGCAGACCAAGCCAGCTTTTTCAGAAGTTCATCTCAAAGCCAACAAGGGTTTATTTCCATTCCAGGGCGAGTTGTAATGGACGGTATCGATACGTTAAAAACGGCGACTTATCACTTTCGGTCTTGGTCATTAGAGTCTGTATCTCAAGAACTCTTAGGGGAAGGGAAAGAAATCCACAACGTTCATGACCGCATGGATGAGATCAATCGTATGTACCGCTCCGACAAACCATCGCTGGCTAAATATAATTTACAAGACTGCGTGTTAGTGAATAAGATTTTCAATCACACTCACCTGCTCGACTTTGCAATAGAGCGCTCTCGTCTCACTGGTGTCGAACTGGATCGTGTCGGCGGTTCGGTTGCAGCATTCACAAACCTATACATGCCTCAGATACACCGAGCAGGCTACGTTGCTCCGAACCTACACCCTGAAAATTGGATTGCCAGCCCCGGCGGTTACGTGATGGACTCCATCCCTAACCTATATGATTCTGTTTTAGTATTGGATTTTAAGAGTCTATATCCATCGATTATTCGCTCTTTCTTGATTGATCCTATGGGTTTAGTTGAGGGGTTATTGCTCGATATTGGAAAAGAAGAAAATCAGGCTGTACCTGGCTTTCGCGGTGGGCAGTTCCATCGTACGAAACACTTTTTACCAGAAATGATTGAAAAGCTTTGGGCAGCACGTGATGTGGCAAAGAAGAACAATGAAAAAGCTTTTTCTCAGGCAATCAAAATCATCATGAACTCCTTTTATGGCGTACTGGGCTCATCGGGATGTCGTTTCTTTGATACTCGGTTAGCTTCTAGTATTACCATGCGCGGACATGAAATCATGAAGCAAACTAAGGTGCTGATTGAGGAGCAAGGATATCAAGTGATTTACGGCGATACGGATTCCACATTCGTGTCGTTGAATCGACCATACAGTCAAGTAGAAGCTGACGCTGTTGGAAATCAATTAGTTGATTACATCAACTCTTGGTGGCAAGAACACCTGCGTTCTGAGTACAACCTAACATCTATGTTGGAAATCGAGTATGAAACCCATTATCGCAGATTCCTTATGCCAACGATTCGTGGCGCAGAAACTGGCTCGAAAAAGCGCTATGCGGGTTTAATCGGTGAAGGAGAGCAAGAACGGATTGTATTTAAAGGGTTAGAAAGTGCCCGTACTGACTGGACCTCGTTAGCACAGAAATTTCAAAATACACTCTATAGCATGATTTTCCATGGTGAAGATCCAAGCGACTATGTCCGAGAGATGGTTGAGAAAACTAACAACGGTGAATTTGATGAACAGTTGGTGTATCAAAAGCGACTGCGAAGAAAACTGCATGAGTATCAGAAGAACGTCCCGCCACAAGTGCGTGCAGCTCGTTTAGCCGATGAGATAAATGCCAAGCTTGGCCGCCCATTACAGTATCAAAACAAAGGGCGAATTGAATACATTATTACCGTGAACGGCCCTGAACCTTATGAGTACCTCAATAGCCCGATTGATTATCAACATTACATTGATAAACAACTCAAACCCGTTGCGGATGCGATTCTCCCTTTCATTGGGACGGACTTTGACAGGCTTTCAGCGCCACAAATGGGGTTGTTTTAGCCGATACGAAACTCTGTTTTCTGGTACTGTTTGACTAACCAATCACCAAACGCATCAATTAGCCCGATAACAGAACGCTTGGGAATACCCCGGCCAGAAAGTAAAATTTCTAGCCGCTCGATCTCAAGCTGCTTTTCAGGATGATAAGTTAAGAATACCTTGCCACATTGTATAGGGTCATCAAACCAACGTTTATCTCGATACATCACCAAAGAGTATGACGCTCTTAGTAACTTTTTTGCAATCACGCGCTGGGCGGCCACCTGCTCTTCTATCGTCTTCGCTTGTACGATTTTTTTGCGATACACCGTAATCCAATCTTCCACATCCATATTCCAGTGCTTAGCAATTTCCCAACTTGGGACGTAATCACCAAAACAGTCTGCTAGATCATCACCATAAACACAGACACAGCAATGCTTAAGCATAAAACCCCAAGTGAAAATACTGTCTAAATTAGCTACTTCGCTCACTAAGGCTGTACGGACCGATACACCATTCACGTGAGGGTAACTCTGCTGCGCACGCCACTTAATTGTGTTGAGCAAAGTCGCGCGATTGTGCTCAAAGGATGATTGAGTAACGACAACCAGGTCTAAGTTCGACCTCCCAACGATCGCTGTTTTACGAGCAACACTACCGTATACATAAACGCTGTGTAAGTTTTGCCCCAGTCCACCTTTGAGACAAGCGATGACTTCCCTAATTAAAGGCGCAAACTCTGGTTGAAATGGTTGTTTAGGATCGATAACAGGCAGAGACATGACTTAAAACGTGTTCTCAGATGGTTCAAGAAGTTGGACTATATGTTCTCTTAGCCGACTCACTGAATCAAGTCCATTCAGGTGTTTAGTCATGGGAGTAACAACAAATTTCTGCAATGAATTTTAATGCTAGGCGGCTAACTTAGCGCTATAATCACCTAGTTTTGCTTAATAAGTATGAATAGGAATATACAATGCCAAAGGCAAGTGAAATCAAAAAAGGCTTCGCAATCGAGTCTAATGGTAAAACTCTTCTAGTTAAAGACATCGAAGTAACGACTCCAGGCGGTCGTGGCGGCGCTAAAATCTACAAAATGCGTTGTACAGATCTAAACACGGGCGCACGTGTAGATGAGCGTTACAAGTCTGATGACGTTGTTGAAACGGTAGAAATGAACAAACGTGCAGTTGTGTACTCATACGCTGACGGCGATGAGCACATCTTCATGGATAACGAAGACTACTCACAATACACATTCAAGCACAATGAAGTTGAAGACGACATGCTGTTCATCAACGAAGATACACAAGGTATCCACATTATCCTTGTTAACGGTGCTGCAGTGGGTATTGAACTACCATCTTCTGTTGAGCTAGTGATTGAAGAAACTGACCCTTCAATCAAAGGTGCTTCTGCATCTGCTCGCACTAAGCCAGCACGCTTCGCTTCAGGTCTTGTCATCCAGGTTCCTGAGTACATTGCAACTGGTGACCGTGTTATCATTAACACAGCTGAACGTAAATACATGAGCCGAGCATAAGCATGTCTGATTTGATTTCTTACGACGACGTCATCGACGCAGCGTACGACATTTTCCTTGAGATGGCTCCAGATAACCTAGAGCCTGCTGACGTGATTCTGTTTACTGCGCAATTTGAAGATCGTGGTGCCGCAGAACTTGTTGAAACCGGTGATGACTGGGTTGAACATGTTGGCTTCGAGATCGACAAAGAAGTATATGCAGAGGTTCGTATCGGCCTAGTAAATGAGGAAAATGACGTTCTTGATGACGTATTTGCTCGTATGCTAATCAGCCGAGACCCTGAACATAAGTTCTGCCATATGCTTTGGAAACGCGATTAACGTTTCTTCATCATGAACAAAGATACCAGCCTAGTGCTGGTATTTTTTTATCTGTTGTTTTCGTCTAGCTGAGATATATGTTTATACAAAGCACCCTGCTCTATATAGGCTTTAGATCCTTTTGTTATGTAACAGATAAGAAAAAGGCTTGCCGAATTGGCAAGCCTTTCTGATGTTTTGCTATCGATTAACGATGCTTGTTGCGTGCGCCTTGGTCACCAGCAGTCTTCTTCGGCTTACGACGAGAAGGGTTGTTGCTGCGACCTTTTGGCGTGTTAACACGCTCTTCATGGCGCTTAACTGCGCGACGAATTTTTTGGCTGCGTGCACGCTCACGTTTGCGTGACGTGTTGTCTTTGTTCAGATCAAGCATGGTTTCTTTCTCTGGACGAAGCTCTACAAGCTCACGCAAGTAGTTTACTTCTTTCAGGTCAAGCTCCATCCAACCGCCACGAGGCAGTTTCTTGTCTAAGAAGATGTCGCCGTAACGAACACGTTTCAGACGGCTAACGGTACACTCTTGCGATTCCCATAGTCGACGAACTTCGCGGTTACGACCTTCGTTGATAACAACGTAAAACGTGTGGTTCATGCCTTCACCACCCGCGTAAACAACATCTTCAAAGCGAGCTAAACCGTCTTCCAGTTCAACACCTTTTACTAGATTACGAACTTTCTGTTCAGTTACTTCACCGAACACACGTACTAGGTATTCACGTTCAACTTGGCGGCTTGGGTGCATTAAGCGGTTCGCCAGTTCACCATCCGTTGTGAAAAGTAGAAGACCAGAAGTGTTCGCATCCAGACGACCAACTGAAATCCAACGAGAGCCACGAATTTTTGGCAGACGATCAAAAACAGTACGACGACCTTCTGGATCGTGACGAGTACACAGTTCACCCTCAGGTTTGTAGTACGCAAGTACACGACAAATCACTTCTTCTTGAATCTTTGCAGAGACAATGTGACCATCGATACGAACTACGCTGCTCTCGTCTTCAAGTCTTTCACCAAGCTTAGCGACTACACCGTTCACGCTAACGCGACCAGATTTAATTAACGATTCAATCTCACGACGAGAACCGTGACCAGCACGTGCTAATACTTTTTGTAACTTTTCGCTCATTTATCTACCTATGTGTCGTCTTCACAGACGTCTAGACCAGGATTGGTCTGTATTTTGCTATTTACCCATTTCAGTGGGATTTTTCGGTCGGACATTATACGTAACTTTCTTAGTTAATGTAAGCTAAATCGGCGCCATTCTCCACACCAAAATTCACTTCAAAAATGACCGAAATATTTGTCCTATTCTGCAACTTTTTTACTACTTAAAGCAGGCATTGCTCAACGAGAATCCCACTAATATCGGTCTTCCTGAACCACTTTAACCACGCGGTACCTGATAAAATTGTCAGGGTTACAACAATAACCACTTGGGGTGTGTTTACTGTTCGTATTGCTAGAAAGCAACGAAGAATAAGCCGTCCCTGTTTGCTGCTAAGTAATACCAATCACCGCAGACAATGAGCGCTCATAGCAAAGCAAGGTCGTGGGTAACAAGACAAAAATTGTCTTTAAGTCATTAGTTCACATCAAAAATAACACTAATGCTATCGTGTACTCTGACTCTCTAGGTTCGCTCTGCACTCTCGGCGATTGGCATAAATCAGACAAAAAGGAATAGAACAATGTCTATGCTAAATCTCGACCTAAATTGGATTTTTGGGACATCTCAAGATGACGATATGACAGGCACAAAAGGCTCTGAAACAACCGATATTTTCTTCGGCTTCTGTGGTGATGATAAGTTTGTAGGATACGGAGGTAATGATATTGTCTTCGGTGGCTGGGGAGATGATACCTTGCTTGGTGGCCGAGGTAACGACTTTGTTTCTGGCGGCTTTGGAAACGATTTCCTATCCGGAGGATTAGGAAACGACAAACTCTTTGGTGGCTGTGGCGACGACACAATTTTTGATTATTCAGGCAACAACTACTTGAGTGGTGGCTGGGGTAACGACACCCTCGTTGTTGGTGATGGTGAATCAGTACTGAGCGGTGGCTGTGGAGACGACACCTTCGTGCTTACAAACCGCCTGGCTATTGGTGTACCTGATCAGCCAGTATCTTCCAACGATATTGATGTCAAAGCCGACATTGTCGATTTTAATATTTTCCATGACAAACTTGTCTTTGATATGGGCCGAGACACTGATAACGATGGCATTCGAGATACGTTCTTGGATTCAGCGGATGATCTGACTTTATCTTACAATGAGTGTGGCTGGGCAGTATTCTCAAGTGATGAATACAATGTTGAAGTGACACTAAACGGTGTGAGCTCTGCATACATCAACTATGCAGAACAAAATGGTATCGACATTTTCGATTTCGCTTAACCTCAATCAGTTAAGTTCAATGAGATATTCGATATGACAACTAAAATAGGAGGCGCGATGCCTCCTATTTTGTTTGACGGTGGTGTGCGTCTACTATTCGAATGGTGCAGGATCACCTGATCCTAAACGCACTACAACAGGTTCACCTTCGCTAAAGTCAATTACAGTCGTAGGTTGTTCACCTAGGTAACCGCCATTAAGAATCACATCAACCGCATGTTCTAGTTTATCGCGAATATCCTCTGGATCAGATTCTGTTACGTCACTGCCAGGTAGAATCAACGACGTAGACATCATCGGCTCACCTAATGCTTCCAACAAGTCCAAGGCAATTTGATTGTCTGGAACACGGATACCGATGGTCTTACGTTTTGCATTCATCAAACGACGCGGCACTTCTTTTGTGCCTTTGAAGATGAAGGTGTAAGGACCTGGTGTGTTATTTTTCAGCAGTCGGAATGCAGAGTTATCCACTCGCGCATAGAGAGAAAGCTCCGACAAATCACGACACAGTAAAGTAAAGTTATGCTTATCATCCAGACGACGAATCTGACAGATTCGTTCCAGTGCCTGTTTGTTCTCCAACTGACAGCCAAGTGCGTACCCTGAATCAGTAGGGTAAACCACAACGCCGCCGTTACGAATGATTGCTACTGCTTGATTAATCAAGCGAGCCTGTGGGTTTTCTGGGTGAACGTAAAAAAACTGGCTCATTGTAATTCCTCATTATCGAGCCTCTCGGCTCTATATTTTTATGGGTTCTCGACTTCGTATTACTGAGTATTATTCAACGAAGGATCTATTCCCCAATCTTTCCAAACTGGTTCGACGCCAGCAGGCAACCATAGGTTCCTTCCTAGCTCCATCCACGGTGATGGGTAGTGAAAATCACTGCCTTGAGAGGCTAATAGTTTGTATTGTATAGCATAATCAGCCAAGTTGCGCCTTTCTTGTTGCGCTTGCTGTGGCTGTGCAACTTCCATCGCATCACCACCTGCTTCGACAAACGCTGCTAGAAGACGCTTAATCCACTTCGCTGTCAACTTATATCTGCCAGGATGCGCTAATACCGCCATTCCACCAGCCGCATGGATAGCATCAACCGCATCCTTCATCGAACACCAATTCGGTGGTACATAACCTGGGTTATTACGCGTTAGGTATTTTTTAAACACCATTTGCATGGTTTTTGCGTAACCATTATCTACCAACCATTTCGCGAAATGCGCTCTTGTCACTGGAGCATCACCGGCGATTTGCCTTACCTCTTCAAGCACACCTACTCGAGTTGCTTTTTGTAGTCGCTCTGCAATTAACTCAGATCGTGTTATGCGATGCTGCTTCTGCTGTTCTATGAGGGCAGATAATTGTTCATTTTCCGGATCAATATTCAGGCCGACAATATGAATGTCTTTGTTTTGCCAGACGGTCGATATCTCAATGCCATTGATGATTTTTATCGGCAAATTATTATCTTGAACGTATTGCTTAGCTAACGCCAAACCGTCAACCGTATCGTGATCAGTGATCGCCAAAACCTCGATATCAAAACTCAGCGCCCTTTCCACTAAATCTTTAGGTTCTAACCGACCGTCCGATGCAGTGGTGTGACTATGTAAATCAATTCTCATATTTTTATCGTTTTAATGCCGTTTTGGGGTTGACTTTTTACTCTCGCACTAGTTAACTAGTACACAAATACAAAGTACGTAATTTAAGGTTCACCATGTTACAAGAATTTAACCAAAACCAAAAAGCGAAAGTTGCGGTTTGTCTTAATAAGGCAAACTCATCAGATCTTGCTTGGTGGCGCACTTGGACTAGTTCTTGGTGGGCAAACGTATACTTCTAGTTTATAGAACCAAACGTTGTAAAGCCCGCTACTTAAGCGGGCTTTTTTGTTTTGTTGCTCATTTCACATTCAACTGCCTAAACATTAATCGAATATAGCCAACTCTAGATTGGGAGAACGTTTGCTTTATGCGACTATGTACGGCAGGAAGATTTAAACAGCTACAAGGAGGTCTTGTGAACAAGGCCATTGAAATTAAGAAACTTGGACAGCTTGAAGCGCTAACGGCTTCCGTCCCTTATACTCAAGACCCGACTCGCTTGTTCCACACACTATGTGAGAACAAAACTGACAGCCTATTGCTGGAATCTGCTGAGATCGATTCAAAGCAAAATTTAAAATCCCTGCTGATCGTAGATTCAGCGGTTCGCATTGTTTGCTTCGGCCATACCGTTAGCATGCACGCCTTGACCAATAACGGTAAAAACCTACTGTCTCACCTAAACCAGAACATCCGTGGTGACGTTGAGAGCAAGTTCGATGGCGAAACGCTAACTTTGCAGTTTAACCAGCCATGCGACACGTTAGATGAAGACTCTCGCCTACGTGAAGCCTCTTCTTTCGATGCGCTGCGTTTGGTTCAGCATAGTTTTGATATTTCACAGCAAGACAAACACGCAATTTTCCTTGGTGGTCTGTTTGCCTACGACTTAGTCGCAAACTTTGAGCCGCTTGGTAATGCCGAAGCAACAAATCAGTGTCCAGATTACGTTTTCTACGTCGCGGAAACACTACTTGTTGTCGACCATCAAACGGAATCTTGCCAGCTTCAAGCGACGTTGTTTGTTGATGGTTCAGAGAAAACAACGTTGGAGACTCGTATTGCAGAAATTAGCGCCCAGTGTGCAGCGCCAAAACTGTTGCCGAGTGCAGAGCAAATAACAGATGTAACGGTAGAACCTAGCGTGTCTGATGCAGACTTCTGCCAAACCGTTCGCGACTTAAAAGAGTTCGTAGTGAAAGGCGATGTATTCCAAGTTGTACCGTCTCGTAGATTCACTCTACCTTGTCCTTCTCCACTGGCGGCTTATAAAGAACTGAAACAAAGTAACCCAAGCCCTTACATGTTCTACATGCAAGATGAGCTGTTCACTCTGTTTGGCGCATCACCAGAAAGCGCGCTTAAGTATGAAACCGATACCAACCAAATTGAAATCTACCCAATCGCAGGCACACGTCGCCGTGGTAAACGCCCGAATGGAGAGATTGATTTCGACCTAGATAGCCGCATCGAACTTGAACTGCGCACAGACATGAAAGAAAACGCAGAACACATGATGTTGGTTGACTTGGCACGTAACGACGTCGCTCGTATTGCTCAAGCTGGTACTCGCCACGTAGCAGACCTTCTAAAAGTCGACCGCTACAGCCACGTAATGCACTTGGTGTCTCGTGTGGTTGGTCAACTGCGTGAAGACCTAGACGCCCTGCACGCATACCAAGCATGTATGAACATGGGTACGCTCACCGGCGCACCTAAGATTCGTGCCATGCAGTTGATTCGCGATGTAGAAGGCGCACGACGCGGTAGCTACGGCGGCGCTGTTGGCTACCTCACTGGTGAAGGCACACTCGACACCTGTATCGTGATCCGCTCAGCGTACGTTGAGAACGGCATTGCTCAAGTTCAAGCTGGTGCTGGCGTGGTGTTCGACTCTGATCCACAAGCGGAAGCAGACGAAACGCGCGGCAAAGCACAAGCGGTAATCTCTGCTATCCAAGCAGCGCATAAGTCACAATAAGGAATAGGGTTCAGAGATGGCTAATATCATTTTTATCGATAACTTTGACTCGTTCACCTACAACCTTGTGGATCAGTTCCGCTCGCTAGGTTACTCAGTCAAGATTTACCGAAACAACATCCCAGCAGAAACCATCGAACAAGCGGTAAACGAGCTTGAAAACCCAGTGGTTCTGCTATCACCAGGTCCTGGCGCACCGTCAGAGGCAGGCTCAATGCCAGAGCTTATCCAACGTATGAAAGGCAAAGTGCCAATGATTGGTATTTGTCTTGGTCACCAAGCGATTGTTGAAGCATACGGCGGCACCGTTGCTGGCGCGGGCGAAATCATTCACGGTAAGGTCTCTATGATGGAGCACCAAAACCATGCGATTTACCAAAACCTACCATCACCACTTGCAATTGCACGTTACCACTCGCTGGTTGCGACCAAGGTTCCTGAGAGCCTAACCATCACAGCAGAAGTGGATAACTTGGTAATGTCTGTTGTACATGAAGAAGATAAAGTTTGCGGGTTCCAGTTCCACCCGGAATCTATTATGACGACCTACGGAGCAACACTGTTGGCCAATGCCATTGAATGGGCACTTGAAGAACAAACTTCAGCGAACCCACTCACTGCTTAAATAGCACTTGGCACATAAGAAATTTAGGAGAGGAAATATGGAAGCAATCATCAACCCTATTATTACCAAACTGTACGAGCAAGAATCGCTTACTCAGGAAGAGAGCCAACAGCTATTCGACATCATTATCCGTGGTGAACTAGACCCAATTTTAATGGCGTCAGCACTGACTGCACTAAAAATCAAAGGTGAAACACCGGATGAAATTGCAGGCGCGGCAAAAGCGCTGCTGGCAAATGCAAACCCATTCCCTCGTCCAGATTATGATTTCGCAGATATCGTAGGTACTGGCGGCGACGGTCACAACACCATCAACATTTCAACCACTGCGGCGTTTGTTGCTGCAGCATGTGGTCTAAAAGTAGCGAAACACGGCAACCGCAGCGTTTCAAGCAAATCGGGTTCTTCTGACCTTCTTGATTCATTTGGTATCAACCTAGCTATGAGCGCAGAAGATACGCGCAAAGCGGTAGACGATATTGGTGTTGCTTTCCTATTTGCACCTCAATACCACGGTGGTGTGCGCCATGCGATGCCAGTGCGTCAAACCATGAAAACACGCACTATCTTTAACATTCTTGGCCCACTGATTAACCCTGCTCGTCCTAACATCGAATTGATGGGCGTTTACAGTGAAGAACTGGTTCGTCCTATCGCAGAAACCATGCTACAAATGGGTATGAAGCGCGCCGCTGTAGTACACGGCAGTGGTTTGGACGAAGTAGCAATTCACGGTGAAACAACCGTTGCCGAAATCAAAGACGGTAAGATCACAGAATACAAATTAACGCCTGCAGACTTCGGTCTAGAAGCGCACCCACTAGAAGCAATCAAAGGTGGCGATCCTGAAGAAAACAAAGCGATCATTACCAATATTCTGACGGGTAAAGGTACAGACGCACAATTGGGCGCAGTGGCGGTGAACGTTGCTCTGCTAATGCGTCTATTCGGCCACGAAGATTTAAAAGCCAACACGCAACAAGCGATTGAGGCAATGAATTCAGGCAAGGCGTACCAATTGGTACAACAACTTGCCGCACACGCTTAAGGAATTGCAGAAGATGACTGACTTCAACACTCAGCAAGCTGACAACCTGTCTGAACACGTTTCTAAGAAAGAAGCAGAAATGGCAGAAGTACTGGCGAAAATTGTCCGCGACAAATATCAGTGGGTAGCAGACCGTAAGGTGTCTCAGCCGCTAAGCACATTTCAGTCTGATTTACTGCCATCGGACCGCAGCTTCTACGATGCTCTGAGTGGCGAAAAGACGGCCTTCATCACCGAATGTAAGAAGGCATCTCCTTCTAAAGGTTTGATTCGTGATCACTTCGACTTGGATTACATTGCATCGGTTTACAACAACCATGCTGATGCGATTTCAGTCCTAACAGACGAGAAGTACTTCCAAGGTAACTTTGACTTTCTTCCTCAAGTGCGTGGCCAAGTCAAACAACCGGTTCTGTGCAAAGACTTCATGGTAGATACCTACCAAGTTTACCTAGCGCGTCATTACAGTGCTGATGCCGTGCTACTGATGCTTTCTGTCCTGAATGACGAAGAGTACAAAGCGCTAGAGGAAGCAGCGCACAGCCTGAACATGGGTATCTTGACCGAAGTCAGCAACGAAGAAGAGCTTCATCGTGCCGTTAAGCTTGGCGCACGCGTTATCGGCATTAATAACCGTAACCTTCGCGACCTAAGTACTGATTTGAATCGTACTAAAGAACTGGCACCGACCATTCGCGAACTGGCTCCTAACGCAACAGTAATCTCAGAATCTGGCATTTATACGCATCAACAAGTTCGTGATTTAGCGGAATACGCAGACGGCTTCTTGATTGGTAGTTCACTGATGGCGGAAGACAACCTAGAACTTGCTGTACGTAAAGTGACGTTAGGCGAAAATAAAGTGTGTGGCTTAACGCATCCAGATGACGCAGCAAAAGCATATCAAGCAGGCGCAGTATTTGGTGGCCTGATTTTTGTCGAGAAGTCGAAGCGTGCGGTCGACCTTGAAGGTGCGCGCTTAACCATGAGCGGTGCGCCACTGAACTATGTAGGCGTGTTCCAAAATCACGATATCGATTTTGTTGCTTCTGTCGTGACCTCTTTGGGTTTAAAAGTGGTGCAACTGCACGGTCAAGAAGACCAAGCTTACGTAAACCAACTCAAAGCCGAACTGCCAGCAGCGGTAGAAATTTGGAAAGCTTACGGCGTGACTGATGCCAAGCCAGAATTGCTAGCAGACAACATTGATCGCCATTTATTAGATGCGCAAGTTGGCACTCAAACTGGCGGAACTGGTCAAGTGTTCGACTGGTCACTGATCGGCGACCCAAGTCAAATTATGCTAGCGGGCGGACTGTCGCCAGAAAATGCTCAACAAGCAGCGACACTAGGTTGCTTGGGATTAGATTTAAACTCTGGTGTAGAAAGCGCACCAGGCAAAAAAGATTCACAGAAGTTGCTCGCGGCCTTCACCGCCATTCGCAGCTACTAAAGCTGGATATCAGCTAAAAAATTTAAAGCTATTCGTAGCGAAAAATACGAGAAGGAATATAACGATGGCAAAACTGAATGCCTACTTTGGCGAATACGGCGGTCAGTACGTTCCGCAAATTCTAGTTCCAGCACTGGAGCAACTAGAGCAAGCGTTTATAGACGCGCAAGAAGATCCAGAATTCCGCAGTGAGTTCATGACGCTTCTTCAAGAGTATGCGGGCCGTCCAACGGCTTTGACTCTAACTCGTAACCTAACCAAAGGTACGAAAACCAAACTGTACCTAAAACGTGAAGACCTACTTCACGGTGGCGCGCACAAGACCAACCAAGTGTTAGGTCAAGCTCTGCTTGCGAAACGCATGGGTAAAAACGAAATCATCGCAGAAACAGGCGCAGGCCAACACGGTGTTGCAACCGCACTAGCGTGTGCACTACTTGGCCTTAAGTGTCGCGTTTACATGGGTGCAAAAGACGTTGAGCGTCAAAGCCCGAACGTATTCCGTATGAAGCTAATGGGCGCAGAAGTTATTCCTGTCCACTCGGGTTCAGCGACACTTAAAGATGCATGTAACGAAGCGCTGCGCGACTGGTCTGCAACTTACGAAGACGCGCACTACCTACTAGGTACAGCGGCAGGTCCTCACCCATTCCCAACGATCGTGCGTGACTTCCAACGCATGATCGGTGAAGAAACGAAGAATCAGATTTTGGCACGTGAAGGCTGTCTTCCTGATGCGGTTATCGCATGTGTGGGCGGTGGTTCAAACGCGATTGGTATGTTTGCTGACTTCATTGAAGAAGAAAGCGTTCGCCTAATTGGTGTAGAGCCAGCAGGTAAAGGTATCGATACTGACCAGCACGGTGCACCACTTAAACACGGTAAAACGGGCATCTTCTTCGGCATGAAAGCACCGTTGATGCAAGATCCAAACGGCCAAGTTGAAGAGTCTTACTCAGTATCTGCTGGCCTTGATTTCCCTTCAGTTGGTCCACAACACGCACACCTAAACGCAATTGGCCGTGCTGAATATGACAACGTGACGGATGATGAAGCACTAGATGCATTCCAGGAAATTGCGCGTAACGAAGGTATCATCCCTGCTCTAGAATCTTCTCACGCACTGGCTCATGCACTGCGTATGGCTCGTGAGAATCCAGAAAAAGAACAATTGTTAGTTGTGAACCTATCAGGTCGTGGTGATAAAGATATCTTCACTGTACATGCCATCCTAGAAGAAAAAGGAGCGATCTAATGAGCCGTTATGCAAAGATGTTTGAGCGCCTAAACGAGAAAAACCAAGGCGCGTTTGTACCGTTCGTAACGGTTTGCGATCCAAACGCAGAACAGTCTTACAAGATCATGGAAACATTGGTTGAGTCGGGCGCAGATGCCCTAGAACTCGGTATTCCATTCTCAGATCCTCTTGCGGATGGCCCAACTATCCAAGGTGCGAACATTCGTGCTCTAGATTCAGGTGCAACACCAGATATCTGCTTCGAGCAAATTGGTAAGATCCGAGCTAAGTACCCAGAGTTGCCTATTGGCCTTCTGATGTACGCGAACCTTGTTTACTCTCGTGGTATCGAGAACTTCTATGAGCGTTGTGCAAAAGCAGGTATCGATTCTGTTTTGATTGCAGACGTACCAACTAATGAAAGTGCTGAATTTGTTGCTGCTGCAGAAAAGTTTGGTATTCACCCAATCTTCATCGCACCACCAACGGCAAGTGATGAAACACTGAAGCAAGTATCAGAGTTGGGTGGCGGCTACACTTACCTACTCTCTCGTGCAGGTGTTACTGGCGCAGAAACCAAAGCAAACATGCCTGTAGGTCATATGCTCGATAGACTGAACCAATTTGATGCGCCACCAGCGCTACTTGGTTTTGGCATCTCAGAGCCAGCACAGGTGAAACAAGCACTAGAATCTGGTGCGGCTGGTGCAATTTCTGGTTCAGCCGTGGTAAAAATCATTGAAGCGAACGTTGAGCAACCACAAATTATGCTCGACAAGCTAGGTGAATTCGTTTCTGCAATGAAAGCTGCCACTCAAAAATAATTTCAGTTTGATATGACACAACAACGTCCGCTTAACATTATGTTTAGTGGGCGTTTTCTTACTATCGTGTTTATACCACGTCATTTTTTGTTCAACGCCCGCACTTTCCAAATCTATCTCAAGCAGAGCACTCAAAGAGTGTTAAGCTTGGGTAACTTAACTAACTCAATAAAGCAATGTGCAGTAAGGTTGCTACATGGAAGAAGTCAAAACACTGCTAGCCAAATGTCCTGTACTATCAGGGCTGCCAGATAAAGGGCTTAGTGAAGCAGCGCAAATGACTAAGGTTCGCTGCTTCGACGAAAAAGCACTGATTTGCAATAAAGGTGCGCTTCAATCTTCTCTTATGGTCATAGCTCAAGGTGCAGTGAGAGTGAACTCAATTAGTTCAAAAGGCAAAGAAGTCACACTGATGATTTTCGAAGCTGGTGGCTGGTTTGGAGACAATGTTTTTTCTCCCGGTATGCCTCGTATTTTTGGTGCGACCGCGCATTCTGACGTGACTGTAATGGAGCTTCCTGGAGATAAATTTCGCCAATTACTCGCCAAATACCCTCAAAGTTACCCCACTATACTCGACTTACTTAGCCGCCGCTTGTGGTCTGCTATTTCTGTTATCGAAGATGACGCGATTAGAGGAATTGAAGAACGAGTCGCCAAAAGGTTACTGCTGCTTGCAGAATACCAACTTAATCAAGCGATCGATACTCGACCATGCGTTGTCAGGGTAACAAGAGAACATATCGCTAACATGATGGGGCTAACTCGTCAGAGCGTACACAAGATACTAAAACGATTAGAAAGTATCGGGATGCTAGAGCTAAACTATGGCTCAGTAACCATTACCAATCCGAAACGCTTAGAAGAATACTTTAAAGAACTCGAGCAATAGATCCATTCAACAAACGGTAAGTATTGTCTAACGACAGCTAAAAAGCTTATGCATCTAATTGGTTAAGAGCACAACACCATTTGCGCTTAGGCAAGTGGCGCTGTGACACAAAAACCATTGAATTGACTAAGCTATATTCAATTCAGATTTCAACTCACGTTTCAAAATCTTTCCTGTCGCACTCATCGGGAGGTGTTCACGAATTTCGACATAACGAGGATATTTAAACGAGGCTAATTGCTCTTTACCCCACTTTTGTAATGAATCGGCGTCAATATATTCTTTTGGTTTAAGTACAACGTAGGCTTTTATCTCTTCGCCATACTCTTCATTTGGAATCCCTATCACCGCTACCATTGAAACTGCAGGATGAGTCATGAAAACTTCTTCAATTTCTCTGGGATAAACATTAAATCCACCTCGAATGATCAGATCTTTCATTCTATCGACAATAAATAAATTACCTGAACTGTCAAAGCGGCCCACATCACCAGTATGGAACCAACCATTTTGTAGCGCAGATTCAGTAACTTCTGGACGGTCAAGATATCCCTTCATAACATTATGACCACGCACAACAATCTCACCTTCTTCGCCTATCGGTAGTGCATTGCCTTCAATGTCGATAACTCTTACTTCGACGCCTTGAACCGGTTGACCTACCGAGCCTGGTATACGCTCCTGATCCAAATGATTAAAACATGCAATAGGACTTGTCTCCGACAAGCCGTACCCTTCTAAGATCGGCACATTAAATGTTTCTTCAAAGGTTCGAAAGATTTCGGTTGGCAATGACGCACCACCGCTTACTGCAACACGCAATGACGAGGTATCAAATTGATGCTGCACATGAAGCAGACCGATGTACATCGTTGGCACACCAGCAAATATCGTCACCCTATGTTTTTCCACCAGTTCAAGAACATGTTTAGGCTCAAACCTAGGCACTAACACCAATGTTGCCCCGCCCAAAACACTAGCATTTAAGTGGACGGTTTGACCAAATGTATGAAATAAAGGCAAAGTTACTAAGTGAATATCATCGGCCTGGCTGCCCATAATATTTTGTGCCACCAGAGCGTTCATTATGATGTTCTGCTGAGTCAGCTCAGCGCCTTTTGGTAAGCCTGTCGTCCCTGATGTATACAAAATCACACATGTATCATCCGCATTACGCGGTATATAATCCGGCAACGGTTGGACATCGGCTATAAACGCATTGAGAGTTATTACACCATTCCAATAGCTTTCATCTTGAGATTGAGTCAATACGACTATGCCTTCGCATGTATCGACTTGTTCAAAGGCTTTGACACCCTCTTTTGCCATTGGCAGTTCTTTCGTCCCTTCAAAGCAGAAATAAAACTTCGCTTTTGAATCTTCTAAGTGATACTTAATTTCTCGCGCTTTCAAAAGCACATTTAATGGGACTGCAACCGCGCCAGCTTTTTGTGTTGCATAATAAACAAACGCGAAAAAAGGAATGTTTGGGCATGAAATCGCAACGCGGTCACCTGGCTTTACGCCTTTATTGATTAAAGACGCTGCGATCTTGCCGGCGATCGCATCAAACTGCGCATAATTTATCTTTTCAGTGCCACATATCAACGCCGTTTTATCTGGTTTACTCGCAGCATTTCTTTGTAACGCAGCAGCAAGATTCATCATAGTCTCTTCACCTCTTACTTGTCTTTCTCGTCTAATCAGCTCAGGAGCATTAACTAAGCAAGTTATCTCTAACACTGGATCGTCAGCATTTGAGTCTCACCAGTCATTACAATTTAACATTATGTTTACAACGCAATTAGAGCCAAGAATGTAAAGCAATTAACATTTCAGAAGGCAAATTAATAAAAGTGTGAGCTTGAAAGAGATGAATTGTTATAAATATCAACCCAAGTCACTAAAAACTCTGACTGCAATAGCAAATACAAAAGCGGTTAAAATTAACAAAAAGAAAACAAATAAAGAAAAATAAACTTGAACAATCCTAAACGCGACCCTTATAAGAAAAATCAATAGCAAACGTTTGCTATTGAACAAAACTTTATCGTTCGTCAATAAAATATCGATTAATCCATCAATAATACCTTGCTGCATATTGCCAATTGTAAACGATAAGTGTAAAAAGCAAGGCGAGATAATTATCCGTAAATCCATTTATGGTTAGTGGGTAATTTTAGGATTTTACATTTTATTAGCACAGAGGTTATGGAAGTGTTAAAAGAAAAGAGTTTGCTAAACAACATTGGCGTACAAGTCGTAATCGCCATGATCGTGGGCACAGCCGTTGGTGCCATGATGGGTCATGATGCGACAGTGTTCGCTCCTTTAGGTGCTATCTTTATCAACTTAATCAAAATGTTGGTTATTCCTTTGGTCGCTGTAGCCTTGATTTCTGGCGCCGCTGGTCTTGGGAACAGCCAGTCAGCAGGTAAAGTTGGTATCGTCACTCTAGGTTATTTTGGTTTAACATCCGCCCTAGCCGTTGCGCTTGCACTATTTATGGGTGAAGTATTCCAACCAGGCATGGGTATCGACGTCTCTGGCGTTGAAGGCATGTTCTCAGCAGAATACGCTTCAAAAGGTGAACTACCTACTTTCTGGGCAACCATCACTGGTATGATCCCAACCAACGTTTTCCAATCACTAAATGAAGCAAACATCCTACAGATACTCGTTTTCTGTATGTTCTTTGGTATTGCGATTTCTAAGCAAGCAAAAGAACGTCGTGAACCAATCATCAATGGTGTTAACTGCATCGTTGACGCAATGGTTTGGATGATCAACAAAGTAATGATCATTGCACCTATCGGTGTATTTGGTCTGATGGCAGAAGCCGTCGGTACGTTCGGTTTTGGTGCGCTAATGGTGGTGTTTAAACTGTTCGTTGTTTACGTTGCCGCCATCCTAATCTTCGGTTTCGTTGTTTACCCAGCAATGGTGCATGTTTTCACGAAGACATCTGCGAAGAAATTCCTGTCTTCAATGAAGAAACCGCAAGCAGTTGCGCTTTCAACAGCGTCTTCTATGGCAACACTGCCTGTCACAATGGACACCTGTGAAAAAGAGCTGGGCGTAAAAAATTCAACTGCATCATTTGTTCTGCCTCTAGGCGCAACGATCAACATGTCAGGTAATGCGATTTACTATGGCTTGGTTGCTATCTTCTTTGCTCAACTGTTCAATATCGATCTAGGCATGGGCGCTTACATTGCAATTATCGTAACGTCTACATTGGGTGCGGTTGGTCAAGCGGGTGTTCCTGGCCCTTCTTTCCTAGTGGTTGCCGTGCTTCTTGCCGCTGGCATTCCAATTGAAGGTCTACCGCTGCTATTCGCTCTTGACCGTATTTTCGATATGATTCGTACAGCACTGAACATCACAGGTGATGCTGCATGTGCAGTTATCGTTGATGCGCTAATTGAAGAAGAAACGGCAGAAGCTGAGCTAAAAAAGCAAGAAGCCTAACCCTTTCTTGAATAGACCAAAAACCGCTCATAATGAGCGGTTTTTTTGTCTTTTCTTGCATTACGTAACTATACAAATAGAAACCGATGGCATAAATTTTTCAAAATGATATAAACCATTACAAAATATGACAAAACGTTAGAACTAGGTTATATCATGAGTCTTGAGCAATCTTTGGAATATCTCACCAAAACAAATTTGCCGATCGAATCAAAGCAGCAGGCACTGATTGACTTAGTTATTCTTACCCTAACGAAACAAAAACGAGATGCTCTTTTTCAACAGGTTGCTCTGTATCGAATAAAACTGCTTAAATCTCTCTTTCCTAAACACGCATCAAAAAGTCTTTCTGCACTATTTGAGTTAATGGATTATCGAGATTTAGTGCAACAGTATCCGACAGGTTTCTCCAAAGAGATTCGTTTACTTGAACAACTTGCCGCAGATTGTTACCCGCATTGGATGGTTTTCTGGTGTCAATGCGAGATCGAAGCAATCAAGCAAAAATATCCTTCAAACGAAGCTGCGATTCCTACTCCGCTTCCGTTTGACGACCACAGCTATACTAGCGTGTTAATTGAAGATATCGCAGATTGCGATCTTGAGGTAATGCTGCCAAATCATGCAGCGTTAATGCCGATTTCCGAAGCGATCACACTGAGTAATCTTGAGCTTTTCGTCCAAACTGAACAATGGTTTGAAATCTTGCCTCTTTTATCACTCTCGCAAAAAGGGCAGCACTTTGCCCTCTTGCTCAAATCGTCATCTTCACCAATCATGGTCTCCTCCGCTTTAGTGCAAAGCTGGCATCAACGAAATAACTGGCTCAGTTACTCACCACAGTTTAGTAACGAACAATGGCAGTTTTGCTTTCCTAATCATGGGTACAGTGTTCTCAATCAACTGGGTATTTTGGAGTGTCGTGCTCTAACTCATGAGCACACTCTTATTGAGTTTGATGCTCAGTTTCAATCTCATGTAAAGAACACTGAAGCGGTTTGCGAAGTACTGCGTCTTACGGTGGGAGGCAACATTCAACAAAAGCTGTATTTTTTGTATCTGGCGCAAAAAACTATGATGAGCGAGCTCTATAAAGCAGGCTATAAGCTCGGCTTTACCATTATTGAGCAAGTATTTATGTTAAATTTCTATCAATCTATTGATTTAAGTGCCTACTTTCACTCAGGATACCGCGACATTAATGGTGACGGTACCAAGACATACCGCGGTTTCTGGAATTTAGGTATGATGGTTGAAGCATTTCAAGACATACAATTTCGCGACTACAAACATTGCGTACGAACAAAAAGAATGGATAAAAAGGTGAATGAGCATGCTTGATGTTCATTTGCACGGTCTCTTTTACCCAAAAGCAATGGCATTGTACGCGACTGTACTAATAGTATTCGCTTGGCTACTGTATTACTGCTATCGCCTAAAACAGAAGAGTGAATCAATCTTAGGCTCGCATCACGCGCCTTACATCGCTTATTCCAGCTGTATCATTGTTTGGATAAGCAGCAACGCCTATTTCCATACCGATTTATTGCCAGAATTAGGCTCTGTTGGTGGCATTTTTATGGCTAAGTTAGCGAACTTAGCGTCTTTTTTCGCCTTTGCGTTTGCATTCTATTTTTCTTGCCAGTTAACCGCAGATGTTAAAAAAACAGCGGTCAAAGTCTGGCAAAAAGTCGTCTTTGTCGCACTAGCAACGTATTCACTGTACATCAACTTAGTGCCGAATCTTACTGTCGAAAATGTCACCATTAGTGGTCCAAGCCAGTTCGTCATTGAATTTGGCCCACATACCTCATATTTTTTCATTAGTTTGCTAGCTTTCGTGGTACTAACGCTGCTTAACTTGATTGCCATGCGCGCTAACAGCAGCAAGCTCACGCTAGCAAAAAGCAACTATATGATCGCTGGCATTTTGGTATTCATGTTATCTACGGCAGTGATACACCTTGGAATGACGTATTTCCTTGGCGACTTCTCCCTAACTTGGTTACCACCAGCACTTTCAATCAGCGAAATGTTGTTTGTCGGCTATGCCCTACTTACCTCTCGCTTCTACAGCGCTAAATATCTCACGTACTTAACGGTAAGCGCGCTCTTAGTCTGCGCCATTTTTGTTCTGCCGCTAGGGGCGATATTTATTCCTATCTCTGAAGATAACCAATGGCTTGTTGCGGTACCTTTATGCGCGCTTATCGGTATCACTTGGCACTTGCTTTTTAAGCGAGTCAGTCGTTTCGCTTCGTATTTTATTTATGGGAAACGACACACTCCCGTTCAGCAAATCCTTGGGTTAGAGGAAGAGTTTAAACGCTCAATAGATGATGCTATGCATCAGTTGGCATCGTTACTTAACATACCAAACAACAAGCTACAGCTAGTCACTAGCAATTACACAGAAACGTTTTACGAAGAGTACCTGCCGTCAAGCAAGTCAGTTCTCGTGCTTGATGAGTTGTCTGAAGAAATTGATTATGCCTCCTCTTCTAAAGGGTCTATGAGAAAGCTCTACGAGCGTATGCGCTCAAGCAATACTGCGCTCGTTATGCCTCTCTTCGGTCGTGGAAAGTCTGTTACTCACTTACTAATTTCTTCACATAAAATAGATAATAAGCTGTTTTCTAATGAAGAAATCTCAGCTCTGCAAACGTTATTAGTTCGCATCCAGAGCACCATTGAAGCCGATAGAAAGGTACGCCAAAGCCGTGCGCTGGCTAACTCCATTGCACATGAAATGCGTAACCCTCTCGCTCAAGTACAATTACAATTTGAAGCTTTAAAACAGCATATAGAGTCAAACGCCTCACTGGATATGCTAAAAAGAGAAATTGATAAAGGTGAAGCCGCTATACAACGCGGTCGACAACTTATCGATATTATTTTACGAGAAGTTAGCGACAGCTCACCAGAGCATGAGCCTTTAGCTCTCACTTCCATACATAAAGCCATCGACCAAGCAGTAAGCCGTTATGGTTTTGAAAACGATCAAATAATAGAGAGAATTAACCTGCCACAGGCACACGATTTTGTCGCGAAGTTAAATGAGACCCTGTTTAACTTTGTCATTTTCAATTTGATTCGTAACGCTATCTACTATTTTGATTCTTATCCCGACAGTCAAATTGAGATTCGTACCCAGACGGGGGCTTACGAAAACATTCTGATCTTCCGAGATAGTGGGCCAGGTATAGATAGCAGTATCTTACACAAGATATTTGATGACTTTTTCTCGTATCAAAAAAGCGGAGGCAGTGGCCTAGGTTTGGGCTATTGCCAACGTGTTATGCGCTCCTTCGGAGGACGAATAGAGTGCCAGTCTGAATTGAACGAGTTCACAGAATTCTACTTGTATTTCCCAGTCGTACCAAACGCACCAAAACCAGAGACATTAAGAGCACCGGACTTTGATAGCTGGAAAGCAACTGCATCACATTCTGAAAATCATTCAGCTCAACACGTACAAGTATCTAAAGATGCACCAACAGTGCTCATTGTTGATGACAAAGAGGTGCAACGCACCTTGGTACAGATGTATTTAAAAAGATTGGGAGTCAACAGCTTACAAGCAAATAATGGAGCCTCTGCGGTAGAACTATTCCACTCTCACAAGATTGATCTCGTTCTTATGGATGTCCAAATGCCGGTAATGAATGGATTTGACGCAAGCCAACGGATTAAGCAAATCACATCTTCCGTTCCAATCATTGCCTTATCTGGTGAGTCTGGAGCTAGAGAGTTGGAGCTAATTTCGAAACTCATGGATGACAGACTCGAAAAGCCCACCACGTTAAATGCTCTTCAAGTCGTCATCCAAAGATGGTTACAGAACGAGAATTTTGCACCTTCCAACACTTTTTAATTTGCAAATATAGAATTGGCACTAGATGTGCATTATTGGAGTAAATCGAATTATCCAGAAGGTCAAGCAGGCTGCAAATGAGTAGCGTATGAGCTTGATAAGGAGATCGCCATGTTACTTCATCGACATACATACTACGGCTTGATTCATCATGGAATCAAAACACTGTTACTTGATCGCTTAGGCCACTATACAGCAGAAGAGTATCATCAATATCTGACCCTGATGACTGGTAAATCCACTTGCTTCACGATGTCTCTCGAAGAGCTAGAAGCAACGGTCGATAACTTACTGCGGGAAGGCTATTTAGAAGATGTAAAAACGCTTATTTCCCAATATCAACGTGTGGCTTAAGGTTTAAAACTCTCAACTCTATTGCCGCTTCACGCGGCAATTTTTATTCCTTCCATTTGCTGTTTCGACGTGGAAGACGCTTGCGGGCTGTACGATATACTAAGCGTTACTATTCTTACCCTAACTTCCTCAGTATTCACATCTTGTCAGATTCAGTTAGACTGTCTTCAATTCAATAATTAGGTAGATTTTGCCATCATGAAGCAGATCCTAGACTTTATACCACTCATCATTTTCTTCGCTTTATACAAGCTGTACGACATCTACGTGGCGACAGGTGCACTAATCGTAGCAACAGCCATTCAGCTTGTCGTCACCTACGCGCTGTATAAGAAAGTCGAAAAGATGCAACTAATAACATTTGTTATCGTCACTATCTTCGGCGGCATGACCCTTTTCTTCCACGACGACAATTTTATAAAGTGGAAAGTCACCATCATTTACGCGATTCTGGCGATTGGCTTAGCAGTGAGCCACGCATTGGGAAAATCAGCCATCAAAGGTATGCTAGGCAAGGAAATTACGTTACCTGACGCTGTTTGGGCAAAGATTAACTGGGCTTGGGTTGGCTTCTTCTCATTCTTCGCTGGCCTAAATATTTATATTGCTTACGAATTGCCGTTGGATGTTTGGGTTAACTTCAAAGTATTTGGAATGTTGATCGCGACATTTGCCTACATGATTGCGACTGGCTTTTACATTTATAAACACATGCCAAAAGAACAAAAAAATAACTCATCCGATGTGTCCACTGATGATTAAAAACTCAGTTTTGCTATAATCCGCGACTTCACAGCGACCTTAGGGTCGCTGTTTTGCTCCATGTATCAGTAAACCGCTCAAACAACGTACCGTTTTCAGACCATTCTTGCTGCTGTAAACCAACTTTCTCTGGTCCGGTATCTGCGGTTTTTTAAGGACCTTTGGTTCTAGGTATTTACTATGTTGGCGCTTAGTTTGAGCGCCTTTAAGATTTAGGATGTCACAATGAGTCAAGAAATTAGCTCTCCGAAAGGTCAAATGCTGCTTCGTACCCTTGCAATGCCTGCAGATACAAACGCCAATGGCGATATTTTTGGCGGTTGGATAATGTCTCAGCTCGACTTAGCGGGCGCGATTCTGGCAAAAGAGATCTCTTGTGGTCGCGTTGTCACCGTTTCGGTATCAAGCATTACGTTCAAAAAACCTGTTGGTGTGGGCGATGTCGTATGCTGCTACGGCGAATGCACTAAGATCGGCCGCACATCCATGAGTGTCGATTTGGAAGTATGGGTCAAACCCGTCAAAGCTCACGGTGTTGGCGAACGCTTCATGGTTTGTGATGCGACCTTCAACTACGTAGCCATTGACAGTGAAGGTAAACCACGTCCGGTTCAGAATTAGTCAACCTACAACGCTAACAGTTAGAAAGGATCTCACATTTTCTGTTGTTCACTTGTGAGAGACACAAAAAAGGCGTTAAATTAACACTTTACCCTACCAATTAAGGAACTATGCTATGTGGTATGTCATCTTTTCACAGGACGTTGAGAACTCGTTGGAAAAACGCATGAGCGTTCGCCCACAACACTTGGATCGCTTACAAAAGCTACAAGACGAAGGTCGCCTTCTTACAGCTGGTCCGATGCCTGCGATAGATTCTGACAATCCTGGTGAAGCTGGATTTACGGGCTCAACTGTCATCGCTGAATTCGCCTCGCTAGAGGATGCTAAAGCGTGGGCAGAAGCCGATCCTTATGTAGCGGCTGGTGTTTACGATCATGTAATCGTGAAACCGTTCAAAAAAGTGTTTTAATTTATGAAAAAATTACTGTGTCTTTTCTTGGTATTTGGTGCTCTGGCTGGCTGTTCATCAACCGATGATAATCAGCGCCAACTTGAGCTTATGGCATCAAACCGAGCAGGAGTCTTGTCAGCGGGCCTCCCTTTAGAGTACGGCCCACTGCAAATAATGCGTGTCTCATCCAACAAAAATGTTGTAGAGATGATGATGATTTATAACGATGGCGCACTCGGTGCAAAGCCGTTAAATCAAGTACTGAATACCAGTATCTATACCTACTGCAGCAACCCAGAAGTTCGCAAGCAAATTGATATGGGCTTGATGTATCGTATTAAGGTACGTAATTCTCGCGGTCAGTTGATGGCAGATGAGTTGGTTTCCGCACAGACTTGTACTCAGGTGAAGTAGCTACAGTAATTTTTGTTGCTTTCGGCATGAGACGATGCTTCGCTATTATTGGATAATCTGAAAACGAAAGTGAACAATTAAGAATAGAAAAACGGAGACCACAGTCTCCGTTTTTATTTGCTGTAACGATGTGTTACGCCAGCTCAGCACGGAGCTTCTTCGCCGCTGAAACCAGATTTGCCAATGCGGCTTCTGTCTCCTTCCAGTTTCGTGTTTTCAGACCACAATCTGGGTTTACCCACAAACGCTGAGCCGGAATTTTGTCTGCCGCTTTCTTGATTAAACCTTCAATCCATTCTTCCGTAGGAATGTTTGGTGAGTGAATGTCATAAACACCAGGGCCAATTTCGTTCGGGTAATTGAACTCTTCAAATGCTTTCAGCAGCTCCATATTTGAGCGAGATGTTTCAATGGTAATGACGTCCGCATCGAGTGCCGCAACCGAATCAATGATTTCATTGAACTCGCTGTAACACATATGAGTGTGAATCTGAGTTTCTGGTTTTGCACTTGCCGCAGAGACCTTAAACGCATTTACGGCCCATTCTAAGTACGCTTTGTGATCGCGTTTTTTGAGTGGTAAACCTTCTCGAATGGCTGGCTCGTCAATTTGAATGATATTGATGCCTGCATCTTGCAGGTCAGACACCTCATCACGTAGTGCCAAAGCAAGTTGCTGCGCAATTTCTTGACGTGTGATGTCTTCACGTGGGAACGTCCAACATAAAATCGTTACTGGTCCAGTCAACATGCCTTTCATCTGTTTGCTGGTTAGCGATTGTGCGTACGTCGACCATTCAACTGTGATCGGTTTTTCACGTTCAATGTCAGCAACTACAATGGCAGGTTTCACACAGCGAGAACCATAACTCTGTACCCAACCAAATTTGGTCGTTTGAAAACCCGCCAAGTTCTCAGCGAAGTATTCCACCATGTCGTTACGCTCTGCTTCACCATGAACAAGCACATCTAGGTCGAGCGCCTCTTGACGTTTTACTGCGTCAGCAATATGTCCTTTAAGTGCTTGGATATATTCAGACTCAGATAATTGACCTGTACGATAAGCGCTGCGCTGCACCCGGATTTCACCCGTTTGAGGAAAAGAGCCGATTGTCGTTGTTGGCAACAAAGGCAAGCCCAATACTTCAGCTTGATGCGCAGCACGCTCTGCATAAGGTACGCTGCGCTCGGCAAGTGACGCGGTAATGTTGTTTAAACGCGCTTGTACTTGAGGTTTATTCACATGTGTTGCTGTCTTGCGCGCTTTGATTGGCTGGCTATAGGTATCACAAGCGAGAATCGCATTTTGGTCACCATCGAGCGCTCGGCCAAGCAAGGCGACTTCTGCCACTTTTTGTTTTGCAAAGGCAAACCAACTTTTTACTTCTTCGCTCAGTTCTGTTTCCAGTGCTAAATCAACAGGGCTATGTAGCAGAGAACATGAACTGGCAACCCAAAGTTTGTCGCCCAGTTTCTCTTTGACTGGCTGTAGACGCTCGAGTTGGGCACTTAAATCTGAACGCCACACATTACGACCATTCACAACACCAGCAGAAAGCACCCAATCCTCCGGTAACTTGGTAACTACATCGTCAAGCTGCTGAGGGGCGGCAGATAAATCGATATGCAAACCATCTACCGGAAGCTCTACAATTTTGCCTAGCGTATCGCTTACGGAGTCAAAGTACGTCGTTAGCAGCACTTTTACATCGCTTCGAATCACTTGGTAGGCTAGCTTAAACGAATCAGCCCATTTGCTTTCTAGCTCCAGTGACAAAATTGGCTCATCAATCTGAACCCACTCAACACCTTGACTTGCTAGCTTTGCCAAAATAGCTTGGTAAGCAGTAAGTAAGCGTGGTAGCAGGGTTAAGCGGTCAAACCCTTCTTCGACCTCTTTGCCCAAGTAAAGGTAACTGACTGGACCAAGCAAAACAGGCTTCACTTGGTGGCCAGCTTGAAGCGCTTCGTTGACTTCTTCAAACAGTTGCGGCCAGCTCACTTCAAACGTATCGTCCTTGCTGAATTCAGGGACAATGTAATGGTAGTTTGTGTTGAACCATTTGGTCATATCCGATGCCGCAGCGCCCGCACAGCTGCAACCCGCCTGAGATTGACCGCGACCCACTTTGAACAACGTATCCAGGTTAGGGAAACCATCAGCGTGACGCTTTGGCACATGACCCAATAGCAACGTGGTCGTCAGTACATGATCGTACCAAGCGAAGTCGCCAGCGGTGGCAAAACTCAAGCCAGCATCTGTTTGCGTTTGCCAGTTTTTAGCGCGCAGATCTGCTCCAACCTTTTTAAGCTCTGCTTGATCAATTTCTCCGCGCCAGTATTTTTCCTGAGCGAATTTTAATTCTCGTTTTTCACCGATGCGTGGATAACCTAATATGTGAGTCGTTGTCGCCATGTCCCTATTCCTTTCTCAATTTTGTTCAATTTGTTTGGATCAGAGCATCTTTCGGTAAAGAATAAGATGTCTGGATGGCTAAACTATCGCTCTCATCTGATATTAGAACAACGTCCATTTATTCAACTTATTTATTAAAAAAATTCATCATGAAGCGACATGATTCGCAAATAAAAACAACAAATAGACGTCTAGACGTTTACATATCCATTTTTTGTCGTTAAGTTATTTACACGATTGCTATTCTGTTCATAGCGAGCAACAAAGGATGAAAGGAATTCATGATAGAGCTAAAACATTTGCGGACACTCACTTCGCTTCGAGACACTGGCTCTCTAACGGCGACAGCGACCGCTTTGCATCTCACTCAGTCGGCACTGTCTCATCAGATCAAAGATTTGGAGGCGCGAATTGGAGGGCAACTGTTCCTGAGAAAGACTCGTCCGGTGAAGTTCACTTCAGAGGGAGAAATCCTATTGCGTCTTGCAGAAGATATCCTTCCGAAACTCGCAAGAGCAGAAAATGATTTAGCGAGCTTGAAAGAGGACGTCAATGGCCGATTACATATGGCCATTGAATGTCACTCTTGCTTCCAATGGCTAATGCCTGCACTTAGGGAGTACCAACTTGCTTGGCCTAGCGTAACATTGGACTTTTCCTCTGGTTTTGGCTTTGAACCACTCCCAGCTCTATTGGCAGGCGAACTCGATCTCGTTATTACTTCCGATATCCAACCTCGATCTGAAGTCCACTACGAGCCTCTATTCGACTTTGAAATGCGTTTAATTACCGCAACCAACCACCCATTGGCGGAAAAAGACATTATTGATCCGCAAGATCTCGCAGATCAAACCATGCTCTCTTATCCGGTTCAAAAACAAAGGCTAGACGTCGTAAAACACTTTCTTCAGCCAGCAGGAATAGAACCTGCGAAATGGAAGCAAGCCGACAACACTCTCATGTTAGTTCAGATGGTCTCTGCTGGATTAGGGGTGGCGGCACTACCCAATTGGGCGATTTCTGAATTTTCTCGCCAAGGTCTTATTACCAGTAAACCTTTCGGCCAAGGCTTATGGCGTCGCTTGTTTGCTGCAACGCGTCACTCAGAGAAAGAAAAGCGTTACTTACAAGCTTTTTTCGCAACCGCGAGGCTACAATGTAAAAGCCACCTTGACGGAATCAAGGTGGCTTAAAAGATTTGGGTTATGAAAGGCTTAGCGTTGATATGCTTTAAATTGGTTAGTCAATGGATCGTACTGATAACCGAGCATATCAAGCTTGCCGACTACAGACTCTACATCCATCTCATACACTGATACTAACTCGTCAAAACTGTCGCACTCTAAACGTAGCTTTTCGTTGACGATACCTAGCAAAATAGTGCTGTCCAGATTACCTACATTGCTTAAATCCATCGCGACTCTCCTCTTCGACAAGGTATATAAACAAGCGTAGTAGTAATCACGCGAATTTAAAGTGAGTGAGATCTAAAACGTGATCACCTTATACCCAAGCATCAAGAAAGCACTTGGATATAAGCCGTCTAACTTTGTCTTTAGAGTAGAGGTCAAGCCGCGAGAGAGAATAAACCTTGCAGGCTCGTCATCGACGCGAGTGCTAGTAACAAAGCTACGCTCAGTTGCACCTTTTCTGGTTTCTTATGCGTAAAAATATGCCAACACCACACGATAATTGAAGAAATTAGCATAGCTAAAGACAGCAAGATTGGCTGTGTTGCAGCGTTCAGTGCAGCTTCATTTAACTGGTAAGAAGCAAACAACGTTGCGATGACTAATAGCATTCCAGACACAATGCCAGTAACTGGTAAAATGCGGTGAAATGCCTGTAATCTGCTGCGAGCTATCGTAAGTAGCAATTGAGAAAATGACGCCCCAAGGAAAAATATCATTAGCGCCATCGCTATCGATGCTGGCCAGCTTGATTGCTCAAATACCTGAATACTTACATACGCAAAGGCCAAACCATTCGCTAAATGCATCGCCCATAGTGGCCCTTTTTCACGCGTTTTCTTGGTTTGAACCTGAGAATAGAAGTAGAAAATAGCAAACACGATCATAAATGCTTCAATGCGAAGTGACGCAACAGCGAGCCACAATACAGCTACTGCTGGCAACATTTTATGAAGACGTCCTCGCTGACCAGGACAAATATCGCCCTTGATTAGAAGCAAAGTCAGTAGCGCTTGTGCGCCAAATAGCATCGGAGGGAAAGTAACCAGCAATTGTTGAATCATGTTGAATGCACGCTCAAAAGTCATTTTGGGGGGCGATAATATCAAATCAACTATCGCCAAACCACCGAAAGTCGGCCCCCAAATGAGCTAAAACGGTAAGACAATTTATTCA
Organism: Vibrio sp. Vb1554; assembly: GCF_033344235.1. NCBI lineage: Bacteria > Pseudomonadati > Pseudomonadota > Gammaproteobacteria > Vibrionales > Vibrionaceae > Vibrio > Vibrio sp. Vb1554. The sequence continues at coordinate 117,843 of NZ_JAWPOJ010000013.1, forward strand.
CAGAGAAGCAAGATACTTCAACGCGTCTTCCTGCGTTAAAACTCCACGGTACTCTTCTTTGGTATTACACAGTACCCAAGGGAAACGAATCCCGGTTTTAACCAACTCTCGAATAACAGAGACAGGTAAATCCTCATCAACCAACACAAATTCGGTGCTCATTATCTGATTAACAGGACGTTTCCAAATTCGGCTTTCTCGTTCAGTTTCTCGCTCTGTGCCCATCGAGGGCGTTAGGTGTAAATTCACCGTCTCTTTCGTAATTAACCCAACACAACGATTTTCATTGAGAACAACTAAAGGCAAGCTTGGATTCAAATTCATGTACTCCACTGCCAAGGAGAGCGGTTCTCCAGGGTCCATAGACCTGACTTGTTCATGGCTCACAGATTGCAACACATCACTTTGCTTAGACTCAATCGCGATGTCAGAGAACAGATGCTCATAACTGTTCGCTTTATCCATCAAATCGACAGGCACGGCAGCAGAAAATAGAAAGCCCTGCATGTAATCGACACCGATTTCTGCCAATACTTGAAGTTCTTGCTTAGATTCCACGCCTTCAGCAACCACTTTTACATTCATTTGCTGTGCAAGCTCGGTGACCATTTTCACAATGTTATAGCTGGTGCTCCCTTTATGAATGTTCTTGATGAATTTTCGGTCTATTTTCAGTAAATCAAACTGCCCTTTTTCTAGATAAGAAAAAGAAGAATACCCAGTACCGAAGTCATCAATCGCGATCTCAATGCCCTCTTTCCGCACTTCCTCTAGAGCTCGAGTATGCTCCTCATCTTGTTCAAAATACGCGGTTTCTGTTAGCTCGATAGTTACTCGCTTAGGGTCTACACCACTGGCTTTAATCAAATCATGCGACCGCTGAAGGATCTGAAGAGAATCCAATTTCGTATTGAGGGAGCGATTGATGGTCACGCCCACTTCCTCGCCATAAATTTCTTGTAAGCGCGGAAAGTGCTTCAACGCAGCTTGGCAGACCACATCATCAAGTGCCGCTATGAGTTCTAGATCTTCAATAATAGCGATCATCTTTTGCGTACAATACGCATCATTTTCATCATAGAAGCGTGCGAGAGCCTCGAACTTAACCACTCTTCCGGTTTGAACGTCGATAATCGGTTGAAAGTAAACGTCCACTAGCCCACTCTCTATTTGCGCCTCCAAAAACACCTCGAGATGTTGGCGCTTCACTAATTCAGAGTGAAGTTCACTGTCGTAAAAGTTGAAATAGCTGCCTTCACCGGAAATAGAGGACAACATCGCTTGCGCTGCATGTGCTAGCGCTTGTCTTGGTCGGTTCGTATCATAACCAAGGATTGACACACCAGTTTGGCCTTTAACGATAGTGGCATGCATTTTTGTGCCCATTTCATTTCTAAGCTCATTAAAGGTAACTCTTCACCCGCGAAGCCTTGACAGCGAAGTTATGTGACAAGGTTAACTTGATCCCATACTCAACTTGAGTGA